>JAYSUY010000616.1:0-12123 GCA_043718855.1 Saprospiraceae bacterium
AGCGCACCGAATTCTCGACATACCAGTACGGTGCGCTGCACCTCCATACCTAACTCCATTGCCGCTGCTACAAATCTTGCGGGGCGCTGCCCCTTTACGGCCCTACGTTTACGAAACCTCGGAGGTTTCGTAAACGTGGCAAACCAAGAACCGACAACCAAATCACTTCTTGTACTTCACTCGTTTCAGGGGCATCTCCTTTACGGGTTGTAGCAGCAGCGGCGCTTTTTCCATATCTACCGAGTCGCTGTCGAGGCCAAACCAGTTGCGGGGCGACGACACCCAACTTTTCACCGAGAGGTAAATGCTCAGCACGAGTTGATCGAACCATGGCAACTCGTTTTCATTGCTCAAAAACTCCTCAATCAGCACGAAGCGGAAGTCTCCCGTCGGGTACTTGCTCGACACGGTGTGGTAGCGCGAGGAGATGGTCAGTTCCTCGTTTTCGACCAAGTCCTCCACCACTTTTTTCATAAATACGTTCATCCGCTGCTGCACCCGAAAGCCGAGGCGGAAGTTGACTTTGTACACGTCATCCTGCGAGATCGTGTTCACGTCGTACTCCATCGTGTGCGGCTCATCGGTCGTTTCGATGTGGACAAACCAGTACACATCGGCTCGTTTGGGCTGGGTTTGCAGGATGGAGTACAACACTTTTTCTTCCACCTTCTTGGGGCTTTTGGCACTGCTGAGCAGTACCAAGTTAGTGGCATATTTCGGTATTTGCGTGTCGTTGCTCAGCGTGATGAGTTGGTCGAGGTAGTCCACGATTTTCATTTCGTCGGAGTAGCGCTGGCGGATGCCCTTGGCCGTGAGCCAGAGCAGCATGATGCCGAAAAGCAAACCTGCCATGCCGACGGTGACATAGCCACCATCCATAAATTTTTTGGTGTTGGCTACCAAAAACAATACTTCCACGAAGACATAAAAAATCAGGAATGCCCAGACAATGGCAGAGTTGACTCGCTTTACAATCAGCCAGTTGGAAAGCAAAATGGTGGTGCAGAGCATGGCCAGTATGATGGCTAGCCCGTAAGCCGCTTCCATCTCCGCACTGTGCTGAAAAAACAGCACCACGCCCACGCAGCCCAACCACAGGAAGGTGTTGATGGCCGGAATGTAGATCTGGCCTTTCATGTAGGTCGGAAATTTCACCGTCATTTTGGGCAACAGCCCCAAGCGGATGGCCTCAGACACCAGCGTGAACGACCCAGAAATGAGGGCTTGGCTGGCGATGATGGCGGCTAACGTAGCGATGATGATGCCCGGCCACAGAAACCAGTCGGGCATAGTGCCATAAAACGGGTTTTCCTCCATCTTCAGCCCTTGGTGGTGAAGCAACCAGCCGGCCTGGCCCAAGTAGTTGAGTACCAAACAGATTTTGACAAAAATCCAACTGGCCTGAATGTTCTGCCTCCCGCAGTGGCCGAGGTCGGCATAGAGTGCTTCGGCCCCGGTGGTGCAGAGAAAAACCGCGCCGAGGATGGCGATGCCCGAAGGACTGTTCATCAAAAGTTGAATGCCGTAGTGTGGGCTGAGGGCTGCCAGCACCTCTGGGTCGTGGCTGATGTTGAAGATACCCAGCACAGCCAACATGCTGAACCACAGCAACATGATGGGACCGAAACTCCGCCCGACGGCAACAGTACCGAACCGTTGTAGGAAAAAAAGCCCCGATATGATGGCGATGGTAATCGGCACGGTCGGTATGCCGGGATACTTGATCGCCAAACCTTCGATAGCCGATGACACGGAGATGGGCGGCGTGATCATGCCGTCGGAGAGCATTGCCGCGCCACCGATGATGGCTGGGTAGAGCAGCCACCGCGCGCGGCGGCGTACCAAAGTGTAGAGTGAAAAAATGCCGCCTTCGCCTTTGTTGTCGGCCCGGAGCGTGAGCAACACATATTTTATAGTGGTTTGCAGTGTCAGCGTCCAGAACACCAACGAAACGCCGCCGAGCACCACCGCTCGGTCGATCAAGTTGCCCTCGCCGACGATGGCCTTCATCACATACAATGGCGAGGTACCGATATCGCCGTAAATAATTCCGAGTGTGATCAACGCTCCCGCTGCCGTAAGGCGGTGGTGAGCATGTCCATTGGTGCCTTGCTGTCCCATGTGTTGCTGTATTTGAGCGGCAAATGTACAGTTGTTGGCGATTCGAGCGGGGTTGCTCAGCAATGCCGAAAACTTTTAGGGACCAAAATTTTGCCAGCAGTCAAAAACACTACTTTTGCCGCATCGGGGCAAGAAGCCCCCTTCCCACCACCTATCATTTTTCATTCATCATTCATCATTAAAAAATGGCTTTCCCTACTAACTGCAAATACACCACAGACCACGAATGGGTGCGCATCGACAGCGGCAATACTGCTTATGTTGGCATCACTGATTTCGCACAGGGTGAACTTGGCGAAATCGTATACGTCGAAGTAGAAACGGTAGGCGATACCGTAGAGGCCCAAGAAATATTTGGAACTGTAGAAGCGGTAAAAACCACTTCTGACCTGCTCATGCCTGTCACCGCTAAAGTCCTGGAATTCAATGCTGGACTTGGCGATACGGGCAATCCTGCGCTGGTCAACGAAGACCCATACGACAAAGGTTGGATCGTGAAAATTGAGGTGCAAAACCTCAGCGACCTGGATGGGCTGATGGACGCTGCGGCTTATGAAAAATTAGTGGGTTGAGGCCACCCCACCCCCGGCCCAACGGGGAGGGGGGAGCGACATCGTATGTCGCGGCATCACGTCCCCCCTGCCCGTTGGGGCCTGGGGTGGTCACTTCTGCGCCCGGCTCACCAACCACAGGGCCACGCATCCGAAGACAATGTTCGGAATCCACATCCCCAGCGACACGGGTACCGTGCCACTGGTGGCAAACGATACGGCAAACTTGGAGAGCAAGATGTACACCGCGCCGATGCCGATGGCGAGCGCCAAGTGCAGCCCCATACCGCCGCGTACCTTGCGGCCAGCTACAGCCAGCCCGATAATGGTCAGTATGATGTTCGTGAGCGCATCCGCACTGCGCCGGTGCATCTCAATTTCGTAGCCTCGGCTGTTGGCGAGGCCCCGACTGCGCTCGCGATCAATTGATTCGCGAAGTTCAGAGGTGGTCAATTCCTGACTATGATTCTGGTAAAATATAAAGTCCCCGGGCGAAATGTTGATCATCGTATCCAGCGAAGTCGTGAAGCGGGCATACCGCTCGTGCAGTCCATCGAAACTGCGCACCGAGTACGACGGGATGCGCCAGCGGCCCAACGAATCCTGCCAACTGGCTTGATCTGCATCCAGAATGCTGATCACCCGGTTGCCATCCATTTTTTCCAAGCGCAAGCCGCTCGCCGTCTGGTTGGTCTTGTTGTAGCCCCTGATGAACACTTTGGTGTTGGGGTCAGTGAAAATGTGGACGTTGGACGTTCGGCCTTTTTCCTGATCCGTCCAAACAAAAGTATGCTCGAACCACAGGCGCGACTTGTTGAGTCTCGGCACCACCACATGGTTGAGCGTCAGGTGAAACAAGGCCACCGCGCCACCCGCGATCAGGTAGGGTCGCATTAGTCGGCGGAAACTTACCCCGGCGTTCAGGATGGAGAGTATCTCGGAGTTGAAGGCCAAGCGAGAGGTGAAAAACACTACCGCTACCAGCGTGTACACCGGTAGAATCAGGCTGGCCATGTGGAAAATCCAGCCCGCGTAGTAGTCCACCACGATGTTTTTCAGGGTGCAGGGCTTCTCAATAAAACTTTGCACCTTGTCGCTGAAATCGATTGCCATCGAAATCAGCGTAAAGATGCCCAGCACAAACACGAAGGTTGTGAGGTACTGTTTGATCAGGTAGCGGTCGAGCGTAGTGAGGAGTGTCATAAGCGGGCCAAAATTAAAGTTTCTTGTTCAGGAACGCGGCCACTATTTCGATGGGGTTGTTGTCCTTACGGGCTAATCAAGAACAAAGCGATGCGCCAATTTTTTCTTTTTTCCATGCTTGCACCAGCAGCAGCCGGGTTTGCCTTCCTCTTTTTCGCCTGCGGCACTGGTGCCCAATGTCGCGACCTGAGCGGCCATTGGGCTACCCAAGAAGGCCAAGACCTCATCTTTCTTCCTGAAGGTAAAGCCCTGTGGCTCACCCGGTTTGGAAGCCGCTACGATACCAACCGATTCGAATATCGAATGCACTGTAGCACCAGTTTGGTCTCCATTGACCTGCATACTTTCCGCTCTGGCCCGCACTCTGGCACCACCCTTTTTGGTATTCTGGAATGGAGCAGCGACACTTCGTTCCGCCTTCGCTACGAACCTGGTACCCAGTCTGATGTGCGCCCGACTGCTATAGACAACGAGCAAGCCATACAGTTTGTACGAGTCAAATAACATGTGGGCAATGAGATCAATATGGTCAATGTGGAGTCTCACTTGGCATTGTCACATTGACCACATTCCAGCACATTGACCACATTCCAAACACATTGACCACATTCGCTACCATGCTTTACGATCAAATCCAAGCCGCACTCGCCTACCTCCGCACCCGCACCCAATTCCAGCCGCGCACGGGCATCGTACTCGGCACCGGCCTCGGCAACCTGACCGATGAGGTGCAGGTAGTTGCTTCCGTGGACTACGCCGACATCCCGCATTTCGCTCGCAGCACGGTGGAGAGCCACAAGGGGAAACTCATTTTTGGCTATTTGGCTGGGCATCCGGTGGTCGTGATGGCAGGCCGTTTTCACTACTACGAAGGCTGGACCATGCAGCAAGTCACCTTCCCCGTTCGGGTACTGGGTGCGCTCGGCATCCAGCAAATCATCATCACCAACGTATCGGGCGGCACCAACCCCCACCTGCGCGAGGGCGACCTCGTGGTGGTGCGCGACCACATCAACCTGCTTCCCGAACACCCGCTGCGTGGCGAAAACG
This sequence comes from Saprospiraceae bacterium, assembly GCA_043718855.1. Classification (GTDB taxonomy): domain Bacteria; phylum Bacteroidota; class Bacteroidia; order Chitinophagales; family Saprospiraceae; genus M3007. The sequence goes on from JAYSUY010000616.1 coordinate 4,926, forward strand.
ACGAGCGCCTCGGCCCCCGCTTCCCCGACATGCTGCATACCTACGACGCAGGTTTGCGGGAAAAAATCCTGCACTTGGCCCGCCAGCACGGCATTCGGGCCGTGGAGGGCGTGTACGCCTCGCTGCAAGGCTCCAGCCTAGAAACCCCCGCCGAGTACGATATGTTGCACCGCATGGGCGGCGACTGCGTGGGAATGTCGTCTGTGCCAGAAGTGCTGGTAGCCCGGCACATGGGCCTGCCCGTGCTGATGCTCTCGATGATCGTGAACATCGCGTACCCGCCCACCGCCAACCTGCGCAAAGCCGATGTGCAGGAGATCATCGCACTGGCTCAGCGTACCGAACCGAAGTTGACCCTGCTCATCCGGGAGTTGCTGGCCGCTCAGCCCGACCGCGACGCGGTGCGTGTGGTGGACTGGGAGCCACGCTTTCAGGAGGCTTGGAAAAACCTCAATATCGCCTGGATTTCAAAGGATTACGAGGTGGAGCAGATTGATCTCGACACCCTCGATTTTCCCGAAAAATATTTCATCGACGGCGGCGGCGCGGTACTGCTGGCTGAGCGCGATGGTGAGGTGCTCGGCACGGTAGCCTTGCAGCCCTTCGGCGAAGGGGTGTTTGAGTTGGCAAAAATGACCGTCGCCGAGGGTGCTCGCGGCCTCAAACTGGGTGAAAAACTCGGCTGGGCAGCCCTCGAACGCGCCCGTGCGCTGGGTGCCAAACGGGTGTTTCTCTACTCCAATACAAAGGCGTTTCAGGCCATCAACCTGTACTTCAAACTCGGTTTTCGGGTAGTGCTGCTCGACAGTCAAGAGTTCAAGCGGGCGAACATCCAGATGGAGATTCTGCTGTAGTTGCACAAATGCCCTCTGGCAGATCGGGGAGCCGGGTACCTTTGCAGAAACTTTATTCCATGAAAAATTTTACTCTCGCTCTCTTTTGCCTCGCCCTTTTTGTCAACAAAACAGCAGCGCAGCAGCAACAGTCAGAGGTTTCTCGAAATTGGTTTCCCAAAAAACTACCGGAGCGATATGCCTCTGGATTTTACTTTTACTGGGGTTACAATCGGGCATCTTACTCTACTTCCACCCTGCACCTCAAAGGCCCAGACTGCGACTTCATGCTCTACGATGTGTCGGCGCACGACCGGCCTACGAAGTTCACTTTTGACGACTATTTCAGCCCAACCGAAATCTGGATTCCGCAGTACAACTACCGACTGGGTTACCACATCAACCACCGCTGGGCCGTATCGCTGGGGGTAGATCACATGAAATATGTGGTGGACCTCAATCAAGTTGTGCGGATGTCTGGCGTGATCAAGGAGAATGCATCGCCCTTATACTCAGGCGCTTACCTCAATCAAGCGGTGGTGCTGGAAGATGACCTCCTCAAATTTGAGCACACCGATGGCTTCAATTTAGTATCGCTGGATGCGGAGTACAAACGTCCAGTATACCTCCATCCGAGCCGCCGCTTCGCAGTGGAATGGATGCTGGGTGCGGGCGGCATTTGGCCTGTGACAAAGACCGACGTGCGGGTGTTCGGCAAGGGCATCAACAACAACTTTCAGGTATCTGGCTTGGCTTTCGCGGGCAAGACGGGGCTGAAATTTTACTTTTTCAAGCGGCTGTTCCTGATGGCCGAAACCAAAGTGGGTTATGCCACGCTGCCTTCCATATCCCTCGAACAAAGTGCCGCCACGAGTGCCGCCCACAACTTCTTTTTTTGGGAGAAAATGGGGGCCATCGGATTCAATTTTTACTTGAAAAAACGCGCACGAACCCAGCCGGGCCAGTGAGCGGCTCCGCCGCCCATGTCAAAAAACGAACAGCAAGCATCGGAAGATCAGCCAGTTGCGGCCCACATTCGCGCTGCGCTAACCCTCATGCGGCCAGAGCATTGGGTCAAAAATTTGTTCCTGTTTGTGCCCGCGTTTTTTGCCGCCCGCCTCGCAGAGCCTGTCGTGCTGGGGCGTACGGTGCTGGCATTTGCCGCTTTTTCGCTTACAGCATCAGCGGTTTATGTGCTCAACGACTTGGCTGATGCCGCCCACGACCGCCAGCACCCGCTGAAATGCCGCCGCCCGGTGGCCAGCGGTGTCGTCGGTCGCTGGTCTGCCATGCTGCTGATGGCCGTGCTGTTGATCGGCGGCAGCGGGCTGGCCTTTGTGCTGAGCCCCGAGGTGCTGCTGGTGTGCCTCCTCTATTTCGTGCTCAATATTTTCTACTCGTTTTTTCTCAAACACATCGCCATCGTGGACATCGCCCTCATCGGGCTGGGCTTTCTGCTGCGGGTGTCCGCGGGCGGCGCGGCGGCAGGCGTGGCCGTGTCGCAGTGGCTCATCGTGCTCACGTTTCTGCTGGCGCTCATCCTCGCGCTGGCCAAGCGGCGGGGCGAGTTTGTGCTGGAAACTGGCGGCGGCACCTCGCGCCGCTCGCTCGAAGGCTACAACTTGCCATTTCTGGATGCGAGCATGGTGGTGTGCTCGACGGTAGCGATTGTGGCCTACCTGATGTACTGCTTTTCGCCCGAAGTGACGGAGCGCATCGGCAGCCACCACATTTACTACACATCCTTTTTTGCCATCGTGGGCATACTCCGCTACCTGCAACTGACGCTGGTGTTCAACCGCACGGAGTCGCCTACCTGGGTGTTGTTGCACGACGTTTTTCTACAGGTGGTGCTGGCTGGCTGGCTGGGGTGTTTTGTGTGGCTGCTGTATTGGGGGTGAGTGGGAAAGTATACCTACCCATACACAGTGATGAGTTACAGGGCAAACGCCTAACTTTGCTCAAAAAAAGAATCCTATGTCCGCTTTAGAATTGAAAAACAACCTGTTGCGCATGGTGATCGAAACAGACGACCCTTTGCTTCTGAAGCAGGTGATTGCGCTTTTTGCCACTCTGCGCCAAGAAAAAGACTGGTGGGATTTGCTCTCAGACGCAGAGAAACAAAAGATCGAACTCGGTATGCGGCAGGCAGCCGAAGGCAAAATTGTCTCACATGAAGTAGTGCGGGCAGAAGTACGCCAAGTTTTGGGAACTGCCTAAATACCAACAAATGACCATCGTTCAATGGACAGAAGTTGCTAAGGATGACTACGTTGTCGCCCTGAAATCAGCCTATCAGCAGTCGGTAGATGCTGCGCTACTGTTGGATGGAAAGATGGAAACACTTTTGAGCAACTTGCGACAATTCAAGCACTTCTGCCCACCCGCTCAACGCTTCCCAAAATTCCGGCGCTGTGTAGTCACCAAATATCTCGCACTGGTGTATGAAGTGGGCGAAGAATCCATCTTGATTGTTTCCGTATTCGATACGCGAACGCAGCACCCCTTCAACTGAGGCGCACCATGCCCACCCACGCCGACATCATCCTCCCCCTTGCCCTGCCCAAGCGCACCTACACCTACTCCGTGCCAGAGTCGGTGCAGCACCTCGTGCAGCCGGGTGTGCGGGTGGAAGTGCAGTTTGGCCGCAGCAAACTGTACAGCGGCTTGGTGGAGCGCGTACACGACCAACAGCCTGATTATCAGGTAAAATCCATCATTTCTGTGCTGGATGAAGTCACCGTCGTCACGCCCCAGCAGTTGAAACTCTGGGACTGGATGGCCGACTACTACTGCTGCACCCTCGGCGAGGTGATGAGCGCCGCCCTGCCCGGCCACCTCAAACTGACCTCCGAAACCAAATTAGTTTTCAGCGCCGCCTACGGCGACGACTTTTCCAACCTCGATGCTGACGAGTACCTCATCGCCGAAGCCCTCCACATCCAGCAGGAAATCACGGTGGAAGACGCACGAAAAATCCTGAACAAAAAAACGGTGTTCCCCGTCATCCAGCGGCTGCTCAACAAGGGCGTGCTGTTCCTGCGGGAAGATTTGCAGGAGAAATTCAAGCCGCGCAAAGTCGTGGCCGTGCGCCTGGCTGAGCCGTTCCGCAGTCAGCCCGACACGCTGCGCGAAATCATGGCGGAACTCGGCGGCAAGGAGCGGCAGTTGGAAATTCTGATGGCCTACCTCGCCCTCGAAAAGCGCCAGCCCTTCGTGCTGCGTCAAGATGTGCTGACCAAAGCCGACGTGACCGAAAGTTCGCTCAACACCCTCGTCAAAAAGGGGGTTTTGGAAAAATACGACCGCGCCGTGAGCCGCCTCAGCGGCTATGAGGACGAACTGGCGGAGGCCGACGAACTGGCCCCGCAGCAGGTGCGGGCGTTGGAGGCGCTGAGGCGGGTGTTTGGCGGTAGCACGGCGTTTACGCCGTCGGGAAACACGCCGTTTACGGCGATACAATCAGCGCAGTCGGCTGTAAACAGCCTCTATCCCGACGGCGTAAACGCCGTGCTACCGCCTCCCAAAAACGTCGCCCTGCTCTACGGCGTGACCGGTAGCGGCAAGACGCGCGTGTACGTCGAACTCATCCGCGAGGTGATGCAGCGGGGTGGCCAAGTACTTTACCTGCTGCCTGAAATTGCACTTACTACACAGATTATCAATCGCTTGCAAAAAGTATTTGGCAGTGAGGTGTCTGTCTATCATTCCAAAATAAACAGCCAAGAGCGGGTAGAAGTGTGGAAGTCTGCCGCTTCAGGCAAGCCCATCGTACTGGCCGCGCGGTCGGGTCTGTTCCTGCCGTTCAAGGATTTGCAACTGGTCATCGTGGACGAGGAGCACGACCCCTCGTTCAAGCAGTACGACCCCGCGCCGCGCTACCACGCCCGTGACACAGCCATTTTTTTGGCCAACCTCTACGGGGCCAAAACCCTGCTGGGCACCGCCACACCCTCGCTTGAAACGTGGCACAACGCCCAGAGCGGCAAGTTCGGGCTGGTGGAAATGCCGCTCCGATTCGGGGGGCTGGAACTGCCGGTGATCGAGACCATCGACCTGCGCGAGCAGATGAAAACCCGCCAGATGCAGAGCATTTTTTCCACCCCGCTGATGGAGCAGATGCAAGCCGCGCTCGACCGAAAAGAGCAGGTGATCCTGTTCCAGAACCGGCGCGGCTATGCCCCCATGCTGGAGTGCCAGGTGTGCGGCTGGAACGCTCAGTGCCGCTACTGCGACGTGAGCCTTACTTTCCACAAGCACACCAACCGCCTGCGCTGCCACCTCTGCGGCTATGTGCAGGAGCCGGTCAGCCTCTGCCCGGCTTGCGGCAGCGGCAAAATCACGCTCAAGGGTTTTGGCACCGAAAAAATAGAGGACGAACTCAAAATCTTCCTGCCCACTGCCCGGATTGGGCGCATGGATTTGGACACGGCTGGCTCCAAAGCCAACCTCGCTGCCCTGCTCAACGACTTTGAGGAGCGCCGCTTGGACATCCTCGTGGGCACCCAGATGGTGACCAAAGGCCTTGATTTTGACAATGTTGCGTTGGTGGGTGTGCTGGGTGCCGACGCACTCACGAAGTTCCCAGACTTCCGTGCCGGGGAGCGGGCGTTTCAACTTTTGACCCAAGTAGCAGGCCGTGCGGGGCGTAAGCACAAGCGCGGCCAGGTGCTGATTCAGGCTTTCGACCCCAGCCACCCGATCGTGCAGGAGGTACTGCGCGGCGACTTCCTCGGCTTCGCCGAGCGGGAGTTGAAGGAGCGGCAGGAATTTAAGTACCCGCCGTACTACCGCCTCATCCACCTCGAATTGCGCCACAAGGAGCCGAAGGTGGTGAACGAGGCGGCGTTTTTTTTCGGAAAAATGCTCCGCGCCAAACTCGGCGACCGGGTACTCGGCCCAGTGCTGCCCAACATCCCGCGCGTGCGCAGTTACTTCGGGCAGGAGATCATGCTGAAACTCGAAAAATCGGCCCCACTGCTGGCGGATGCGAAGGCGATGATCCGCCACACCACAGAGATCATGCTGGGTAAGCCGGGCTGGAGCCAAGTGCAGGTGTCGGTGGATGTGGACCCGGTGTGAGGAAGGCTCAGTGGTATGGGTTGATTTTGGAGTAAATCCGAGAGTCCAGAAACTTGCCGTCGAAGTAGAAATTTTCCCGAAAATAGGCTTCCTGCACGAATCCGTGTTTCTCCAAAATGCGTCCCGATGCTTCGTTTTCGGGGGCTGTGTTGGCTTCGATGCTGTGAAAATCGAGGGTACCAAAGCAGTATTCGATGGCGGCGGTCATAGCCTCGTCCATAATGCCCTGCCGCCAATGGTCGGCGCTGAGCGAGTAGCCGATCTCCGCTCGGTGGTTCACCTTGTCCATTTTCCAGAACGTGATGGTGCCGATCAGCGCAGGTTGTTCACGCAGGCAAATGGCCCAAGTCACGCCCTCATTTTGAGCAAAACCCTCCCGATAGGCTTCGATCAATTGCTGCGTCTCACTGATGTCGGTGTGCAAGGGCCGGCCGAGGTAGCGCATCACCCGCTCGTCGGAGCGCATCTGAAAAACGGCCGCTGCATCGTCGGGGGTGACTTCGCGCAAGGTGAGGTGCGGGGTGGAGAGGGTTGGGAAGGTGGTGAAGTGGATGGTGAGCATGGGTTGAGTTTTACATATTCCTCCGGTTGATGAGCACAAGCAAAAGTTCATCGGCGCTCAGGCGGAGCATATCCCAAGATTTGAAGCCCAAGGCAGCAGATATCTGTCGCAGCCGTTCTTCGTTGATAGGAGTTTTGCCGCGCTCAATTTTGCCATAGACTTCGAGGCTGATGCCGACTTCGTACACTTCAACATTCACATGAATATCAAATTTATGAAAAAGAAAATCATCCTCCTACTCTTTGGTTTTTTCTTGATGACCATCTGGAGTATGTGTTTTATGGGGAGTGGAATGTCCGATTTCTATACTGCTGCAATGGGGCTTTCCTTCACTTTCCTAAGCCTCTATTTTTTGCAAAAGCACTATCATTTTGGCTTAGGGCTTGGAGATAAAATCGTCCTCTGTGTATTCCCGATTCTGTATGGACTGGCTACCTACCTTGTGCTGTATGACAACGGCTTTTTTAATCCAAACAAGCGACATTGGTACCAATTGTTATTTTACATACACTTGATAAACCCCATCAATATCGCGTTGCTCGTTTTGATACTGGGGCTGACAAAATTAAAAGACCTTTCAAAGCCTGTGAACATCTTCATATTGGTGTACATCACATTGTTCTACTCCGCAGATTCAAGGTTCAAATGCAACAGCCGGGGGGGGCTGCGAGGATTTGTATAAGAACTCTATTGGAGACAAGAAACCGAGTGATTTGCGTGG
>JAYSUY010000617.1:0-4143 GCA_043718855.1 Saprospiraceae bacterium
CTGTGTGTTAGGTTGTTGCCACAGCAGAAAGGGCAACGCAGCCGAAGTCACCACCACGGCTGCAAACAATTCCACAAAACTCATCGCCAGCGGCGGCGGCGGCTCCCGGTCGAGCACCCGCTTGTTCAGGGTAGAAAAAATAGCGGCGAGCAAAGCACCCAGTACACCTACGGCAAATCCCAAGCGCATCGTCCAGTCTATATTACCCACCAGCAGGGCCACGCCCGGCAGGACAAAAATTCCCAGCGCCAGTTCGTAGCCCTTGATGCGCGTGCGCATCAACAGCGGCTCTATCAGCGCGGCAAAAAACGAAGTCATCGCCATAGAAGCCACTGCTACAGAGGCGTTTGCGATTTTGACGGCTCCGTAAAAACACAGCCAGTGAATGCCAACCAGGACTCCAATGCCAAACAATTCGCGGAACCTGCGGCGTGGCATACCCAATATTTGTGCTTTCGGGATGAGCAGCAACAGCCCCGCGCAGCACAGCACCACCCGCCACCATACCAGCGGCAGGGTTTGTAGGCTGATGAGTTTGCCGAGTATGGCCGTGAAGCCCCAGATGAACACGCAGAAATGCAGGTAACCGTAGGCGCGAAGTTTGTCTGACATGGGTGCAGCGGGAATGGATTTTTGGCGGCAGTGTGAACGGCAAATGTAGCACGGCTCCACGGCAAGTGCTGTCGACCTCTCCCCCAATGCTATTGAGTTGGGTTTACGCCTGCGCCACCAATCACCAGTCCACCAATCACCAGTCCACCATTTTAACATTTTTCCCCAGCCGCCGCTTGGCCGCATACTGCGCCAAAGCGGGAGGGCGTTAAAGCCGCACTTTAATTTTAACAAAAACCGCTAACCGACTTATGGCAAGTGCGCACTACAAAATACTGCTGGTGGAAGACGACCAAAACTTTGGCGACGTGCTCCGCTCTTACTTAGAAATGCACGACTACGCGGTGACGCTGGCCACCGATGGTGTCCTGGGCCTCGAAGCCTTCCGAAAAGCAAGTTTCGATCTCTGCGTATTCGATGTGATGATGCCGCGCAAAGACGGTTTTACGCTGGCTAAAGAAATCCGCGAGCGCAACCAAGAGGTGCCCATCATCTTCCTGACGGCTAAAACGATGAAGGACGATGTACTCAACGGCTTCAAAATCGGGGCTGACGACTACATCCCCAAGCCCTTCAACTCGGAGGAACTGCTGCTCCGCATTCAAGCCGTGCTACGCCGAGTGAACAAAAACCCCGACCCCCGCGACGACCAGCGGGAGTACATCATCGGGCAGTACCACTTCAACTATCCGCTGCGCATCCTGACCTTCAACGGTGCGTTGCCAGTGGAAGAAAACCAGTGGAAACTCAGTCCAAAAGAGGCCGAACTGCTCAAATTGTTCTGCAAATACCTCAATGACGTGACCTCGCGCTCGGAAGCCCTCAACAAAATCTGGCACGAGGACAACTACTTTACCGCCCGATCGATGGACGTTTTTGTAACCAAACTACGCAAGTTTTTGGCCAAAGACCCAGCCATCGAAATCGTGAACATTCATGGTAACGGATTCCAACTGCTGGTGCGGGAGGCAGCAACGCCACGGATGGTAGCGGCAGAGGCGTAAGCCGAGTGCAATCTTTTCAACGAATAGCCGCCCTGCGTTTTTGCACAAAACGCAGGGCGGCTTTTTTGTCATACCCCTGCTGTCTGTCACCAAAGGCGGCTCTCCTCGCTAACTCGGTTTGCAACAATTTCCCCACTTTTGCGTCCCGTTTCGACATTCAGGGTCATTGAGCCATTCGTCATTTTGTCAAGCCGCCATCAAAGCGCAAGGACTCCCTAATGACGAATGACGGAATGACGACCATGACTCCATGACGTTCAATGACGCTTTATATGCTCAACCTTTCCTTTCAATATCCCGCCTGGTTCCTGATTTTTTGTGCGCTGCTGGGCCTGGGCTACGCGCTGCTGCTGTACTACCGCGACACGACTTTCCGCGAACAAGCCCCCTCCCTCAACCGCTGGCTCGGCGTGCTGCGCTGGCTCGTGGTGACGCTGCTGGCCGCGCTGCTGCTCTCGCCTCTGCTCAAAAGCCTGCTCACCGAGACCAAAAAGCCCATCGTCGTGCTGGCCCAAGACCAATCTGAGAGCATCGCTGCCGACCTGCAAGGCCAGCCGCTGGAGCAGTACAAGCAGGACTGGGCGGCCCTCCGCGACGCACTTTCGGAAAACTATGAGGTACACGAACTGGCTTTTGGCGACCAAGTACGCGAGGGCGTAGACTTCAACTTTCAGGACAAAGTCACCAACCTCTCGGAGGTGCTGCGCTCGGTGTACGACCTCTACGGCGGGCAGAATCTGGGTGCCATAGTGCTGGCTTCCGATGGCGTGTACAACGAGGGCAGTAACCCCGCTTACACGGATGCCCAGTTGGCCTCGCCCATCTACACTGTGGCGCTGGGCGACACCACGCCAAAGCGCGACCTGCTGGTAAAGCGCGTTTTTCACAACAAAATCGCCTACTTGGGGGATAAATTTACCCTACAAATTGACGTAGCGGCCAACAACTGCGCAGGCTCGCAGAGCCTGCTGACGGTGAGCAAAATCGAGGACGGCCAAGTGCGCACCCTGCAAAGCATCCCGGTGGCGGTGACGGGCAACGACTTTTTCAGCACCCGCGAAGTGCTGATTGAGGCCGATAAACCGGGCGTGGCGCAGTATGTGGTGAAACTCGCCGTGATACCCGGCGAGGCCAGTAGCGCGAACAACTCGAAGGAGATTTTTATTGACGTGCTGGATGCTCGCCAGAAAATCCTGCTGCTGGCAAACAGCCCTCACCCTGATCTCTCGGCCTTGAAGCAGGCCCTCGAAATCAACAAAAACTATCAGGTCGCGGTGGCCTACGCCTACGAGCCAGGCTTAGATGTGGGCAAGTACGACTTCGTGGTGCTGCACAACCTGCCTTCATCCACCAACGATGTGGCGGGTGTGCTCAACACACTCAACGACCGCCGCATCCCGCGCCTTTTTGTGGCGGGTATGCAGACCAATTACAACGCCTTAGCCAAAGCACAAGCCCTGGTGAATGTGCAGAGCGATGGCCGGCAGAGCGACGAGGTGCAGGGCACGGTGTCGCCGCAGTTTGCGGCTTTTGCGTTGAGTCCCAAAGTGTTGGAGGAGTTGCCGAAGTTCAACCCGTTGGTGTCGGCCTTCGGAAATTTCAGCGCGACGCCACAGGCGCAGGTGCTGCTGCGCAAGCGCATCGGCAAAATCAACACGGAGCAGCCACTGCTGGCGGTGGGTGAAACGAACGGCATTCGCACCGGAGTTTTCCTCGGCGAAGGGCTGTGGAAATGGCGGTTGTTCGACTATATGCAGCACCAGAACCAAGAGATTTTTGACGAACTGGCGGGCAAAACCGTGCAGTACCTCTCGCTGAAAGAGGACAAGCGCAAGTTCCGAGTGAACTTGGACAAGAGCATTTTTAACGAAAACGAGGCGGTGACGTTCGGGGCCGAACTCTACAACGACAACTACGAACTCGTGAACGACCCCGACGTAGCGATGAGCGTCCGCAACTCGGACGGCAAGGAATTCACCTACACGTTCAATAAATTAGGCAAGGCGTACTCGCTCAACGCGGGCATTTTGCCGGTGGGTGCTTACACGTTTCGGGCCACCACCAATTTCAACGGTCAGGGGCTGAGTTACGAGGGCAAGTTTAGTGTGCGGCCCATCCAACTTGAACTGTTCGAGACGACGGCCAACCACGCCGTGCTGCGCCAACTGAGCACTCGCTTCGGCGGGGTGACGGTAGGCCCCACGAGCCTCGCTACGGTAGCCGATCTCATCAAGGCTAACCAGACGGTGAAGCCCGTGATTTACAGCACAAACAAGACGAACCCGCTCATCAACCTGAAATGGATTTTCGCGCTGCTGGCGGGGCTGCTGGCGGCTGAGTGGTTTTTGAGGAGGTATTTTGGGGCGTATTAAACATGGTTTTCAAAAAAACTGATTCCTAATTCTACTTTGTTAGATTAAAAAAGTGGGATTGTCATCGTACGTTGCGACGAACTAAGGTTTTAGGAGATCGAAGATGAAAGAGAGGTAAATTTGGGCCGGGCGGGGTCAGTTCGAATTGTCATAGT
>JAYSUY010000618.1:0-4141 GCA_043718855.1 Saprospiraceae bacterium
GCAACTGTGATGCAAATATGAGGGTGTTTTTTTATTCAGCAATACCTACAGGTTCGCTTGAATAAAAAAAAGTATTTTTAGGGTTTCCAATTTTTCAACAACATGGGTTTATTCTTGCGAATGACTCAAACTAACTAGGTCTACTGCCAATAGATGCTTGGTACTCGTGCAACAAGTATGCAAAGTCTGGAAAAATTAAATTCTGCAAATTTTTTTTAACCTATCCTCCGCTAAACCCCAAAAAACTACCGCTAATCGAAAATACACGCCGTTTTCTGCAATTTTCTACCGCAAAATAAATCACCCCAGAATCGTCCACTTATGTAGAAAGTCCTGCCGAATGATCAACCCACAGGCACAAGCCCAACAAGCAACTCACGGGTATCAATCGTTTCTGCGCATCGGAAATGTTCTTGTGGACAGGTACGGTAGCCATGCAGCCCGCAAGGACGACAATCGAGTACATGAGAGGTTTCCACAACCCTGCTCTGATCCGAAAGTGGCGTGAACCCGAAGGCTGGTACTGTGGAACAAAACACTGCTATCACTGGAGCATTCACCGCTGAGGCGATGTGCATCGGGGCGCTATCGTTGACATAGTTCATCGCTGCACCTTGCATCAGTGCGGCAGATTCGAGGAAGGTCAAGCGGCCAGCGAGATTTTGGGCGTTGGGTCGGTCGGCCGCCGTTGCAATCGCTGCGCAAGCAGCAAAATCATCGGGGCCGCCCAGCAGCATCACACTCAACGGGCTTGGCAATGCCCGAATGAATTCTACCCACTTGTGCGCAGGATACTGCTTGGTGAACCAGACTGAGGTAGGCGCGATGCAGACGTAAGCCTCCCGCCCATTTATCTCCGATGCTTTTGTGCAATCGACAATATCTGGGTAAAGCCGCGGCTTTTCAAACGATGCATCGGTGAGGTGCGCAATGAGTGAAAGGTTGCGGGCTACCTCATGTATCGGCTTTTCGGCAGTGCCGAAGCGGTGCGGCAGCCGACGGGTAAAAAATATGGAGAAAGGATTTTTGTCAAAACCAGCGGTCTGCTTTGCCCCAGAAAGCGCGGTGAGCAAGCCGGAGGCTGCGAAACGCTGACAGTTCACTACAAGGTCGTAGTGCTCTGAGCGAATCTGGCGTAGGATGCGCCACATCTCTCGGTACTTGGATTGTTTTTTGTTCCAAATCAGTACTTTACGCAGATGTGGGTGCTCTGTGAGCAGATTCTCATTACCTCTGCGCAGCAAGAAATCCAGTGCAGCGTCGGGGTAGAATCGCCGCAATTTTTCCACCACTGCGGTCGCAAGCACTACATCGCCGATGAAGGCGGTTTGAATGATCAAGATTTTCAAAATCCTCTATTTTGAGGGCAAATTTCAAAAAAAAGGAAAAGGAGTTTGGATAAATCGAAACGGCCTCTACTTTTGCACCCGCTTTTGAAAAGCACTCAACTACTACTGCGGGAGTGGCGGAATTGGTAGACGCATACGTTTCAGGTGCGTACGCCCGTAAGGGTGTGGGGGTTCGAGTCCCCCCTCCCGCACGTTCACCATCAAGGAGCCATGCAATTGCATGGCTCCTTTTTTATTTTTCAGTAGTCCAAACGAGCATCCCTATATTCGTTCATGTGTGGGGGGGTACCTACTTCCCCAAAAAGTAAAAGCCCCAAGTGTTGCACCGGGGCTTTCGTATTAAAGGGCATTACTGTTTTGCAGAAAAAGGGGCCTACTGCACGATCACCTGTACCTCTCCTGAGAGCGGTGACTGCGCCCCATCGAAGTATACCGCCATCACCTGATAGCGCAGGGCGATGAAAGCGTTGGGGGCCATGTTGTTGGGCTTGTTGACCATCACTGGTACAACCGCTGTCGCTACTCCGCCCGGCTGGGCTGGGGGTTTAGTGAAAAGGGTTTTCAGGGTGAGCGTTTTGAGTTCCATGTCCGTGTCGTTGAAGACGTACAGGCCGGTGGCTGTGCCGCCGCCGCTCAGGGGGCGAATTTGAACGAGCGCATCTGGCTGGTGTCTATGGCGCGGTAGATTTGAAAACCAGCCAAATCAAGGTCTGGCCCATAGTTCCAGGTCAGGCGCACGTGCGGCTCCGCACCGACCGATATGTACTCGGCAGTCAGGTTTTGAATGGGCGGGCGAACGCCCTGATCCATCGGCTTGGCCCTGACTGGCTGCGAACTGGACACGTTGCCGTCAGCATCGTAGGCCAGCACCCGGTAACGATACCAGCGTCGGCGGCTTTCCGGCTTCTCATAAGAAAGAGAATCCGTGTACGAACTGGGCATATTGGCCGCCGTGAACTCGGCCAATTTCACCCAGTCGGGAGAAGATTCGTCTTGTTTTTCCACCTCATAGCGCACCACATCGCCGCTCGAACTGGGCGACACGTCCAACTGTACAGCCTCCGTGCGGGGAAATACCCGCGTGATGGCCGGTGCCGAAGGCGGCACCACATCTGTGCGCTGCACGTTGAGCGGCGCGGAGGAGGGTGAGCGGTTTTCTCTAAAATCTACGGCCTTCACCCGGAAGTACATCTGCTTCGCCAGCGTTTGCAGGTTGGTCTCGAAGCGAAAAAATGTGTCGCGCAGCGGCTCGCTCGTGATCTGCACAAATGCGCTGTCCACAGCACTCTGATCCGACATGAACACCCGGTAGCCCAGCAGGTCAGCATCGGTACTGGGCGACCATTTCACCGTCACCGTCCCGTTAGCGTCGCAAGTGCCGGAAAGCCCAGTCGGGGTAGTCGGAGGGGTCTCGTCGTTGGGCTGGCCTAAGCGCGGCAGCGACGCGGCGAGGTTGCCGTTCAGGTCTTTTGATTTCACGATGTAGTAGTTGGCGGGCAAAGAGTCCAAGTCAGTCACTTCGCGGGCAGTGGGCAGGGCCGTAGTCACTAATTCGTACAGCCCATCAATGCCGTCGGCGCGGTACACCTCAACGCCTAGGATTTTGTTCTCCATGTTTTGCGGAAACGCCCACATGATCCGCAATTCGCCCGGTATGGACTCTTTGATCTCTCCGATGAACGGTGCTTCTCCCAAAGGTGCTGTGCGCCCCTGTACGCGCACCGTGTCAGACGGAGGCCCCATGAAACCAAAAGGCGACAGGCCGCGCACCCGATAGACGTAAGTGACTCCGTTGGCCGGCAGCGAATCCATGTAAGTGTTGGCCTCGTCGCCCTTGCCGATCTTGCTGAGCGACACGAAAGGCGAGGAGTTGAGCGCGGTCCAAGTCTGGCCGTTGTTCGCCGAGCGCTCCACGGTGTAACTGCCGTAGTGCTGCGCCATGCTCGCCTTGTCCCAGACAATCAGGGCGGAATGGTCGCCGCCCTCTGCGCTGGGCTTGGGCGGCGCAGGCAGCCCGCCGCTGGGCGCGGTGGACACGATGGCCGTGCCTTTTTGCTGCGTAGCCCCCGATGGCAGGGTGTTCAGCCGCACGACGTAGATGTACTCTGCGTCGGCGGCCACCGTAGTATCCACAAAAGCGAGGCCCGCCGCCAGTGCCACGTCCAAGTTCTGATCGCAAGCGAAAAGGCTGAAGCCAAAGCGGTTCTGGCGGGCTTCGTTGGTGTTCACCACGCTCATCATGTCGGCATTCGCCAAATCGATCACCTCGATGCTGTCGCCGTAGATGCTGCCCGCCACGATGCCCGCCAAGTTGCTGTCGGGCATGGTCTCCCACTGCGCTTCGGGCAGGGGCTTGAGCGCGGTAGCGACCACCGTGCGGCTGTCGAGCATGGCCTGTGGAGTAAGCGCGGCATTGTTCAAGCGGGTGGTGGTGCGCTCTAAGTTGTAGCCGTTGTGCGCATTGGCCCAATGCCAAGTCTGGAAGTCGCTTGGCACCCAGCGGACGATGACGTTGTTGCCATCGTAGATGCCTTTGGCCTCAATGATATATTTCGGCCCAGACTGGCTCTGAGCGGCGGTGAGGCAGCCCACGAGGGCGGCGATCAGCAGAAAAATGTGGTGAGTGGTTTTGGAATGCATGAGCGGGAGTTTGACCCCACCCCCGGCCCCTCCCCCAATGGGAGGGGAGTTAGGACATACACCGCGACGCATCGTGCATCTCGGTCTGTGTCGCGTCCCCCCTCCCAATGGAGGAGGGGCCGGGGGTGGAGTTGTTTGTTTTATAGCATGAG
>JAYSUY010000619.1:0-12093 GCA_043718855.1 Saprospiraceae bacterium
AACCTCCAATCTGGGGGGGGCGAAATGGAGCAAGATTTCCATGGGAGGATCGGTATGCACTCAAATACAGGCGACATTCCCGTCCTTTGCCCTATGCTACTCGTTCTCATTTTCGCCCTCGGCTACGTCGCCATCACCCTCGAACACACCCTAAAAATCAACAAAGCCGCCCCTGCGCTGGTATCGGGCGTGCTGTGCTGGACGCTCTACATCCTCGGCGAGCCAGACAAAACGGCAGTGGCGCACCAACTCAACGAACACATTTCAGAGATCGCGGGCATCATCTTTTTCCTGCTGAGTGCGATGGTCATCGTGGAACTCATTGACGCGCACGACGGCTTCGAGATCGTCACCCAGCGCATCAGCACCACCGATAAGCGGCGGCTTTTGTGGATACTTTCCATCATTACTTTTTTCCTCTCGGCGGTACTTGACAACCTCACCACCACCATCGTGATGGTGAGCCTGCTGCGCAAAATCGTGGCCAGTCGAGAAGACCGACTGCTCTATGTCGGCATGGTCGTCATCGCCGCCAACGCAGGTGGCGCGTGGTCGCCGATGGGCGACGTGACGACCACCATGCTCTGGGTGGGTGGGCAGATTTCGGCCCTAAACATCATCAAAATGCTGTTTTTACCCAGTTTGGTGTGCCTGCTGGTGCCTGTGCTCGTGTTGCATTTCCGGCTGCGCGGGCAGGTGCAAACGCCTCAGCGGGAGCCGGGCGACAGCCGAGTGGTGGCCTCCGCTCGCGAGCGCAACGCGGTGTTTGTCATGGGTTTACTGGCGTTGCTGTTCGTTCCGGTATTCAAAACGGTAACCCACCTGCCGCCCTTCATGGGTATCCTGCTGGGTTTGGGGGCGATGTGGCTGCTCACCGAATTCATCCACAGCGGCAAGGACGAGTATGAAAAAGGCTCTCGCTCGGTGCAGCACGCTTTGCAAAAAATTGACACCCCCAGCATCCTGTTTTTCCTTGGCATTCTGGTGGCTATTTCGGCTTTGCAAAGTGCTGGCCTGCTGACCGCACTGGCTGGCTGGCTCGACCGCTCGGTGGGCAACATTGCAGCCATCGGCATCCTGATCGGCTTCCTCTCGGCGGTGGTGGACAATGTGCCACTCGTAGCCGCTGCGCAGGGCATGTACAGCCTGAACACCTACCCGACCGATCATTTTTTCTGGGAATTTCTGGCTTACTGTGCTGGCACAGGCGGTAGTGCGCTCATCATCGGCTCGGCGGCAGGCGTGGCAGCCATGGGCATGGAGCGGATCGATTTTTTCTGGTACCTGAAGCGTATTTCGCTGTTGGCGGTGCTGGGCTATTTGGCTGGAGCGGCGGTGTACCTGCTGCAATATGCGTGATTTCGCTGCTTTACCACATGAGTCATCCCGAATTTTGATATGGTTTGCACCAAATCTTGAAAGCGGGTTTGAGGGCAGTGGAGAAGCCCCAGCGGGGCGAAGTATCGGTAGGCAAAGTTGCCCCCGGAAGGTTTAGCCCCAGCGGGGCGTAGCACACACCTGTTTTGCTGCGCCCCGCTGGGGCTGGTTGGCTATAGCCAGCATATTTCTACCCATGCTACGCCTCTCCGAGGCTTTCAGATTCTGATGCCTTTGCCCTGCAAAAATTCGGGATGACTCATGTTAAAGTTGAAAAGTAACTGGTTAGCCACCATCCTGATAGTCATTTCAGATCCTTTAAAAAAGGATCATTTGATACAGGTGGAAGTTTTTTGACAGGATAAACAAGATAAACAGGATTTTTAAACGGCGGCTCCGCCGCGTGAGTCGGCTTTGCCGACTACAATCCTGTACATCCTGCACATCCTGTCAAAAAAATACCCTAGTATGGGTCGTGTAACCAGTTACGTTGAAAATTACTGCTCCTGAACGGCATTCCCGTGTGCGGCATTTCGCGCTACCTTCGCCATCGTTTTTTAGCCTTAACCACAATCCGGAGCACTGTTCCGGGCCATCAGTCACTTTTCATGGACGCGAACAACCGCATTTACGCAGACTCCGAAATCGGAAAACTCAAAAAAGTCATCGTGCACCGCCCCGACGAGGGCATCGCCCGCATCACTCCCAAACGCGCTGGCGAACTGCTGTTCGACGACATCGTACACCTGCCCAAAATGCAGGAGGAGCACGACATTTTCGTCAACGTGCTGAAGGCTTTTTTGGGGAAAGAAAATGTGCTGGAAGTGCGCGACCTGCTGGTAGAAAGCACCCGCGACGAGGAGAGCAAATACGAGGTGATCAACAAAATCACTGATTTTGAGGAACTTCCGTACTCGTTTATCCCTCGGTTGGCAGGCCTTTCGTCCGAGCAATTGGCTGACACGCTCATCACGGGTTACCTCGAGCCGGAAGATCGTATCCTGTTCGACCCGATCCCCAACCTGATTTTTACCCGCGACATCGCGGTGACGGTGATGGAACACGTCATCATCACGAAGGCCAACAAATCGGCGCGTTTTCGGGAAAATTTCCTCACGCGGCTCATCTTCAGCAGCCACCCTTGGTTCCAAAAACTCAAGGCTGACGGCAAGACCATCAACCTCAACCGGGTAGACAAATTCCCCCCCAACAAGAAGGGTGAAACCATCAGCGTGGAGGGCGGCGACGTGATGGTGCTCTCCAAAGATTACCTGCTCATCGGCTGCTCGGAACGTACCAACGAGTATGCTTTCCAGATGATCAAAAACTACTTGTTCGACCGGGGCATCATCAAAAATGTGGTGCAGGTAAACATCCCGGCAGAGCGCACCTACATGCACATCGATACGGTGTTTACCCAGATCAACCACAACCACATGGTGGGCTACAAACCCATCGTGCAGGACGGCCTCGGCTCGTATGTGGAGGTACACCGCTCCAATGGTGAGACGATCGAGTACGCCAGCCTCAAAGATTTTTTGCTGGCCGAAGTGAACCCGAAGATGGAATTCATCTGGGCCGGGCGCGGCGAAAGCCCCTACCAAGAGCGCGAGCAGTGGACCGACGGCTGCAATCTTGTGACGCTCAAGCCGGGCGTGGCCATCACCTACGACCGCAACCCGATCACAGAAAAGGCGTTCAAGGATTTTGGCTACAAAGTGGTGGGT
Source organism: Saprospiraceae bacterium (assembly GCA_043718855.1). Taxonomy (GTDB): domain Bacteria; phylum Bacteroidota; class Bacteroidia; order Chitinophagales; family Saprospiraceae; genus M3007. The sequence goes on from JAYSUY010000619.1 coordinate 3,105, forward strand.
GCCGAAAAACTTCTCCGCGACCTCGAAAGCGGCAAAATCACGGTGGACAAGGTGGAGAACACGATCATCACCATCCCTTCCAACGAGCTCTCGCGAGCACGTGGCGGCAGCCACTGCATGACGTGTCCGATTGAGCGGGAGCCGGTGTAACTGCAAAAATCCAATCTGCCCCATGTGTCGTAGGTGTTGCTACCCCAAACCGGACTACGCTACCTTCGCCCGGCTTTCAATTGTCTCATTAGGCCCTCATTTTCAACTACTTATTTAAAGAAGCATGAGCAAGGAAAAAACGTATTTTGAACCTGCCGACCTGGCTAATTTTGGAAAAATAAGCGAATGGCAGGAGCCGATGGGGAAAAAATTTTTCGATTATTACGGCGAAGTGATGAAAGAAGGTGCGCTCACGGAGCGCGAAAAAGCACTGATCGCGCTGGCGGTTTCTCATGCCATGCAATGCCCGTACTGCATTGATGCGTACACCACGACTTGCCTAAAAGTGGGTGCCGATGAGGAGCAAATGATGGAAGCCGTACACGTGGCGGCCGCCATGAAAGCGGGAATCACACTGGTGTATTCCACTCAAATGATGAAGCACACCAAGCAGGTGTCCATGTGAATTTAAGGGTTAAATTAGCAGCAAATAAATGGCTATCCATCAACGTACGAAATCGCTGTCTGCACGAGGCGAGGCACTGGCAAATACATTTTTTCAACTCAAGGTGCTGAACGGCAAAGAGTTGAACGAAGTAAAACTTCCGTCCTTCCACTCAAAAATTGCCGAAGTCGGCTACCCGGTGCTTCGGCCATCGAAGATCGAGATATTCCAACTCAACATCGGCAAACTCTGTAACCAAACCTGCGCCCACTGCCATGTGGACGCTGGCCCGGACAAAAAAGTAGAGAATATGGGCCGCGAGACTCTGGAAACCTGCTTGGACATTTTGTCCAGATACGACATCCGCACGGTGGACATCACAGGCGGAGCACCCGAAATGAACCCGCATTTCCGTTGGTTTGTGGAGGAGTGCCGCAAATTGGGCAAAATCGTGATCAACCGATGCAACCTGACCATCGTGCAGGCCAACAAAAAATACCACGATCTGCCCGACTGGTTTGCCGCGCATCAGGTACACATCGTGTCGTCGCTACCCTATTTCAGCAAGGGCCGCACTGATGCACAACGCGGCGATGGCGTATTTGAGGATTCGATCAAAACCTTGCAACAACTCAACGCCGTCGGCTACGGCAAGGAAGGCACCGGGCTGATGCTGGATTTGGTGTACAACCCCTCAGGGGCATTTTTGCCAGCAGGGCAAGCGGGGTTGGAGCGGGAGTTCAAATCGCAACTCAAACGCCGCTACGACATTGAGTTCAACCGCCTGTTCGCTATCACCAACATGCCCATCAGCCGATTTCTGGATTACCTGCTCGAATCCGAAAATTATGAAGCCTACATGAACGAGTTGGTCACGGCCTTCAACCCCACCACAGTGGCCGGTGTGATGTGCCGCAACACCATCTCCGTCAGTTGGGATGGCTACCTGTACGACTGTGATTTCAATCAAATGCTCGACTTGAAGGTGGGGACTATCGCTTCGCAGCACATCAGCCGGTTTGATTTTGAGGCACTCTCCACACGCGATATTGTCCTCAATCAACACTGCTACGGTTGTACGGCTGGGGCGGGATCGTCTTGTGGCGGAGAGGTGGCATAACTGACCGCCAAGGCTCTCCTACACGCCAAATTTCTCGCAAAGGCGCAGAGGCGCAAAGGTTTAGAAAACGCACACTGCATCCCCTACACGCCGAATTTCTCGCAATGGCGCAAAGTTTTAATAGTCAAACTTTTGCGCCGTTACGAGAATCCCTTTTTTGTAACAATGTCTACACCCACATACCGCGACAACGGCGCAAAAGGCGCGCTTCTGGATGAGTACGAACGCGCTTTGGCCGATCTGAAACGGGTCATCGCCGACATCCAGCCACAGGAACTTGTGGCCCTCGCCGATTCGGAAACCGATGACCCCGATTGCCACTCCATCCAGACCGTGTTGACCCATGTAGTGCGGTCGGCATTTGGCTATGCAACCTATATCCGTAAGCATTGCGGCGAAGCCATTGATTTTCGCCAGAGCAAAACCTGCGACACAGTTTCCGAGTATGCCACCGAGTTGGATGCCGCTTTTTCTTTCACAGAAAAAACTTTTGACACCTACCCCGACATCCCGTTGGAGGCGTTTGAATCGGAACAAAAAATGCGCGTCCGCTGGGGACAATTGTACGATGCTGAGCAAATTATGGAGCACGCCATTGTCCACATTCTGCGGCATCGCCGTCAGATCGAGCGGTTTTTGCTGAAGGTTAGCGCGTAAGGCAGGGGCAGAAATGCCGCGAAGCCCTACCTTTGCGTAAACTTCACACCATGATTATTCAGCAAGAACATACCGACGCGGCGCTGCACGAGGCGTTCAACGAAAAAGGCGAGCGCATCAGCCCCCTACTGCCCAAACACGTCAAAAATTTTCTGATTGATATCGACGGCACCGTCTGCGACGATGTGCCCAACGAAGAACCGGAGCGTATGGGAACCGTACTGCCCTACCCAGATGCGCTGGTGATGCTCAACCAGTGGTACGACGAAGGCCACATCGTGTACTTTTTTACCAGCCGCACCGAGGCGCACCGCGAGATCACAGAGTACTGGCTCGAAAAACACGGCTTCAAATATCACGGCATCCTGTTTGGCAAGCCGCGCGGCGGCAACTACCACTGGATCGACAACCACATCGTGCGGGCCACCCGGTTCAAAGGCAAATTCACCGACTTGGTGGTGAAGACCCACGAGATCGAAGTGTTTTCGGAGTAAGCCACACGCCACACGCCAAAAGGCGCGTTCTTTGCGGCATATCAATACCGGAAAATATGCCACATCAACTCAAACATACTGCTGCATTGCGAGGCACGACACTGTTCACACTGTCGTGCCTTTGCTTTTTTTTTCTCTCCAGTTCGCAATGTCAGCCAACGGATACTAAAAAAGCCGTCGCTACATCTTCTTCCGACTCACTGCCCTACAATTTCAGCACTCCTTCGCTGACCATCAACCTCGTGAGCGAGGATTTGCAGGAGATATCAGGCCTCAGCCCGACCGATGAGCCGGGCATTTTTTTGGCGATTGCCGATGAGCGAGGCGAGATATTTTTCATCGATGGCAGCGGCGGCGGGGCTATTTACACCCGTGTATTGTTCCGCGACAAAGGCGACTTTGAAGGCGTAGAAAAGGTGGACAAAAAAATATATGCCCTAAAAAGCGATGGCGACATCTTCGAGGTCAGCAAGTGGAAAAACGGTAGCCCCTATGTGCAGGCCTTCGATACACCACTCCGAAAATCGGACGATGTAGAAGGCCTCGGCTATGACGCAGCCCGCAAATCGCTGCTGGTGGCTTGCAAAGGCGACCCAGAGCGTGACACCTTGCGCGGCATTTTTGCTTTTTCGCTCGAAAAAAATGAGATGCTTCCCCAGCCGATCTATACCATTGACCCTCAGGAGATAAACCGCTTGGTACCTTATGATTCGGAAGACAAAAGTGACCGTTTTTTCAGCCCTTCGGGCATTGCCGTACACCCCAACACACAGGATGTGTACGTCGTTTCCACAGCCCTCAAACGCCTCGTAGTGCTGAATCACGAGACAGGAAAAATCAGTCTCGCCCTCCGGCTGGACAAAAAAGTATTGCCTCAGCCCGAAGGCATAGCCTTCGACACTGATGGCAACTTATACCTGAGCAGTGAGGGAAAAAAAGGCGAAGGGCTGCTGTTGAAGTTTGATTTCAGGAGGTGACGACTATGATTCAGGCTTCTCCGCCGGCGTTGTTCGGTCTCACTTCTTCAGCACCACAAACTCCACTCGCCGGTTCTGCGCGCGGCCTTCATCGGTAGCGTTGGTGGCAACGGGCTTGGCTTCGCCTTCGCCCCGCGAGCGAAGCCGGGTAGCGGGTATTTTGCTCTCTAATAAAAATTGCATCACGGACTTGGCACGGCGGCGCGAGAGATCAAGGTTATAGCCATCATTGCCGAGGTCGTCTGTGTGTCCTGCTATTTCGATGACCATGTGAGGGTTGTCCTGCATGATTTTGAGCAGTTTGTTCAGTTCCACAAAAGAGCGGGGCATCAATTCGGCCTTGTCAAACTCAAAGTAGATGTTTTTTAGCCGAATGGTAGCGCCCGCTTTTATGGGTTGGCGGCTGAGGTCATCGGGCTTGATGGGTACCGGCAAAAAGGGTGGTACTTTGTTGAGTAAAACATCATCCACATAATAGTAGGCGTAGTTGAAGCAGTCGTCTCGGTAGGCTTTACTCTCCGTAGTCGCGTCGTCGTTGAAGTTGCCGATGAGCAGGTACTCGGCCTCGCTGTCGGCCTTGAACTGACCGCTGATTTTCACCCACTTGCCTCCTGGAGCGGCCAACAAAGATTTGGCGCGCACTTGCGGCTCCAAAAGCAGCATCTCATCGGTTTTTCGCTCCACGCGCACCTCTGACAGGTAGGCTCCAATGTTGTTGATTTGCAGCGACTTGGCAAGATGAGCCACCCAACACTCAAAGTAGTAAGTTTGCCCAATGACCAGTGGTTCGGCCAACTGGATTTCGATGTACTCGCGGCAGTGGGGCTTGCCGTTGGTGCAACCGAAGAGCGTAAGACCGGCCATACTTTTGCCGCCGTGCGGTTTTTGATCTCCAAAGCCTTTGTCCGCCCAGTCGCGCGGCACCCGCACACTTGGGCCATAAGCATCGGGACTACTGGTGGTTACACTAAACCAATATTTCATCACTTGCCCGAAGTATGCACCCCGGTACGACCAGCCCACCGGAGGGCCAGCCCACCGTTCAAAACCGGGGTTAGGCACGATGTTTGACGATTTAGGCTGCTGAGCGCACAAAATAGCGGGCAGCAAGAAGCCGTAAACGATGGGCAACAAACGGCAAACAATGAGCAGACGGAAGCAACAAACACTTAGTCGGCTGCACAGAATGAGCAAGCGGCGACTCCGAGCCGAAATATTGTTTCGGCCCTTCTGGGCAGAACAGGTCGCCTGATTGTTTTGAAGAAAGTGAGGCATTGAAAGATGGGAACAAGTATAGTGAGCCGGGCCTTGCCAAAAATACAGCCCTAATAATATTTCAATTCGCGACAAAAAAATTAGCAATAAAAAAATAGTGTTTGGCAAAGCCCAAAATTATGGGCGTAAGTACCTTTGCCAACTTCTTAATCTTCTTCTGAAACACTAAACATTTCAAAAACTACCTTTTTTTAAAATGAATATCGCCGTCATCGGTACCGGTTACGTAGGCTTAGTTACGGGTACATGCTTTGCTGAAACAGGCAACAATGTCATTTGTGTTGACATCAATGAGAAAAAAGTCCAGCGCCTCCGTCGGGGCGAAATTCCAATTTTTGAGCCGGGTTTGGACATAATTTTTGACCGGAACACAAAAAACGATCGTCTTCGCTTCACCACCAATCTCCGCGAAGCGGTGGATGCCAGCCAAATTATCTTCTTGGCCCTCCCCACACCTCCGGGCGAAGACGGCAGTGCCGACCTCTCGTACATCATGGGCGTTTCCGAGCAATTGGGCGACATGATCGGGGAATACAAGGTGATCGTGGACAAAAGCACAGTGCCAGTAGGCACGGCTGAAAAAGTAGCCAGCATCCTCTTGAAAAAATTGCCCAAAAAGATGTTCGACGTGGTGTCGAACCCCGAATTCCTGCGCGAAGGTGTGGCTGTAGAGGATTTTCTAAAACCCGACCGCGTGGTGGTGGGTACCAACAGCGAGAAGGCCCGCAAACTCATGCGCCAACTTTACGAGCCGTATGTGCGCCAGGGCAACCCGATTCATTTCATGGACGAGCGTTCGGCAGAACTGACCAAGTACGCCGCCAACTCTTACCTCGCCACGCGCATCTCGTTTATGAACGAGATCGCCAACCTCTGCGAAAAAGTGGGGGCCGATGTGGACATGGTGCGCATCGGCATGGGCAGCGACAGCCGCATCGGCAACCGCTTCTTGTTCCCAGGTATCGGCTACGGTGGCTCTTGTTTTCCGAAGGATGTGCAAGCGTTGGCCAAAACCGCCAGCCAGCATTCCTACGATTTCAAAATCTTGAAGTCTGTGATGAAAATCAACGACATACAAAAAGGCATACTGACCAAAAAGGTGCGCAAATACTACAAAGGCGACCTCGAAGGCAAAACCTTCGCGGTGTGGGGCTTGGCTTTCAAACCCAACACCGACGATATCCGGGAGGCTCCCGCCTTGGTCATCATCGATGAACTGCTGGCCGCTGGCGCTTCGGTACGCGCTTTTGACCCCGAAGCGATGGACAATGTGCGGGAAATCTATGGCGACAAGGTCAAGTTTTGCGACAACATGTACGAGGCACTCATAAACGCTGATGCGCTGCTGGTGCTGACCGAGTGGGGCGAATTCCGCAACCCAGACTATGAAAAAATGTCAGGTCTGCTGAGTGAGATGGTCATTTTCGATGGTCGCAACGTGTACGACCTAGATCAGATGAAGGCCGAAGGATTCGAGTATGTCAGCATGGGGCGACCTAAAGTGAAGGCAAAAAGACGAGTGCTGGCAGATTAGGCCGCACCCTCTTTGCGGACTGTTTTTTTAAAGAGAAGTCCCCTATGGAGCAATACGCGCCATAGGGGACTTCTCGTTTTGTTGGATTGGTCACATTTTTACCCGCCGAAGCCAAAGCGTAGGCGGGTACACATTTTCAACACATTGACCACATTTTTCACTTCCTATCCAGCACATCTTTCACCGCCCACAGCACGTCTTTCTTGCTCAGTCCGTACTTGTCCAGCAGTTCAGCGGGTTTTCCGCTCTCGCCAAACGAGTCGTTCACGCCGACGTACTCCATCGGCACGGGCAGTTTCTGGACCAGCAAGTTGGCGATGGCATCGCCAAGGCCACCGTTGCGCTGGTGCTCTTCGGCCACTACCACGGCGCGGGTCTTGCTCACCGAGTCCAGAATCGCCTCATTGTCAAGCGGTTTGATGGTGTGGATGTTGATGACTTCGCAGGAAATGCCCTGTGCGGCCAGTTCTTTGGCGGCTTCGATAGAAGTCCAAACCAAGTGACCGGTGGCGAAAATCGTCACATCGGTGCCGGAAGCCAAGAGCAGGGCTTTGCCGATTTCAAACTTCATGTTTTCGGTGAACATAGCCCAAGCCGGACGGCCAAAGCGCAGGTACACCGGGCCATGATGCTCAGCAATGGCCATTGTCGCAGCCTTCGTCTGGTGGTAGTCGCAGGGGTTGATGACCGTCATGCCGGGCAACATCCGCATCATGCCGAGGTCTTCCAGAATCTGGTGGGTGGCCCCGTCTTCGCCCAGCGTCACGCCGGCGTGGGAAGCGCAGATTTTGACGTTTTTGTGCGAGTAGGCGATGCTCTGCCGGATTTGGTCGTACACGCGGCCAGTGCTGAAGTTGGCGAAAGTGCCCGTGAACGGGATTTTGCCTGCCGTCGCCAAGCCCGCCGCGATGCCCATCATATTGGCCTCTGCGATGCCGACTTGGAAAAACCGCTCTGGAAATGCCGCGTGAAAATGCTGCATTTGCAAGCTTTCCATGAGGTCGGCAGTGAGGCCAACGATGTTGGAGTTGAGGCGAGCGGCTTCAAGGAGGCCCTGGCCGAAGCCGTCGCGGGTGGCTTTTGTGCCGGTGGATTGTATGTCGTTGATGTTCATTGTTATTTTTCTGATGCGCTGAGTACAGCATTTTGGCTTTGGCTTCGAGGGGAAAAATTGTACGGCCAAAAGGCCTCAAAAATCCCCCAGCCCCGTCTCCCCCAATTGCGCCATCGCGCTTTCCATCTGCTCCTGATTGGGTGCTTTTCCGTGCCACTTGTGCGTTCCCGCCATGAAATCCACACCTTGCCCCATCACCGTCCGCATCAAAATCACCACCGGCTTGCCCTTGCCGCAGCGGCGCTTGGCTTTGCGGAGCATAGCGATAACCGCCTCTAAATCATTGCCTTGTTCGAGCGTCAGCACATCCCAGCCGAAGGCCTTCCACTTGGCGGGCAAGTTGCCGAGGCTCATCACCTGCTCCGTAGAGCCGTCAATCTGCTGGCCGTTCCAGTCCACCGTCACGATCAGGTTGTCCACCTTGTGGTGAGCGGCAAACATGATCGCCTCCCAGTTTTGGCCCTCATCCAACTCGCCGTCGCCGGTGAGCGCGAACACCCAGCGCGGGTCGCCGTCGAGCCGCTTGGCCAATGCAGTGCCGATGGCCACCGAGATGCCCTGCCCCAGCGAGCCGCTGGCGATGCGAATGCCCGGCAGCCCCTCGTGCGTAGCCGGGTGGCCCTGCAAGCGCGAGTTGAGTTTGCGGAAAGTCGCCAGTTCCTGCACCGGGAAGTAGCCCGTACGAGCGAGCGTGCTGTACCACACCGGCGAGATGTGGCCGTTGCTCAGGAAGAACAAGTCCTGGTTTTTTCCTTCCATGCGGAAGGGTTTGGGGCTGTGTTTCAGCACGTTGCCGTAGAGGGCCACAAAAAATTCGGTGCAGCCCAGCGAGCCGCCGGGGTGGCCGCTTTGGCAATTGTACACCATGCGCACAATGTCGCGGCGCACCTGAGTGGCGAGTTCTTGAAGTTTGGAAAAATCAGCCATGAAAAAGGGGAACGGTGAACGATGAAGGATGAACGCCTGATAACTAGCAACTGACAACTGGCAACTGCTCCGGCAAAGGTAAAATTTCGCCTCGAAGCGGCTCAGCCGAGACAATTTGAAATTCGTAAAAACTTAGGCAGCCCTTTTTCCAGCCCACCACGACAAGAATTGGGACACGGATCAAACAGATTTAGGCGGATAAAAACGGATTTTGAGGTAAAAATCTGGTAACTGTTTGGGATGGGAGAACGGATGAAACGGATCGAACGGATTTTAGCAGATTTTTTGATTTTTTT
>JAYSUY010000620.1:0-1526 GCA_043718855.1 Saprospiraceae bacterium
GTGGCGTACATCGTTGATTTTGAGCACCAAGTGGAATTCATACTGGCCGCCACGATACTCTGCAACACCGACGGCATTTTCAACGACGACCGCTACGACTACGACAGCACGGGCTTCCCATTTTTGGCCAATCTGGGACGAGCCGTGTATGCCCACGAACTGAAACGTGAACGGAAATACCGCCCGGATTTGTCCAAATTTAAAAACGCGCTGAAATGAACACGACACTCCGAGCCACGTTTTTGGTCGCACTTTTTTGCTTCCTGCTCTCCCCTGCCCTGCTCGCCCAATCGGACGAGCAAGCCATCGAGGAACTGCTCGAAAACTTCTTCCGCGACAACGAAGAGGCTTCCGAGAGCGATGGGCAGACATTTCTCGAAAACCTCGAAGCCTACCGCGACCGGCCGCTCAACCTCAACCGCGCCACTGCCGAGGACTTGCTGGACATGCGTCTGCTGAACGACATCCAAGTCGCCAATTTCATCCAGTACCGCGCCCAGTTCGGGCCATTCCTGAATGCCTACGAACTGCAAGCCGTGCCGGGCTGGGATTTGGACGACATCCGCCGGATGCTGCTGTTCAGCAAAATATCGACTGGCTTGGAAACGCGCAACACGCGCATCGTCAGGGGTTTTGCTGAAGGCGAAAATGAACTACTGTTGCGGGCGGGCCGTACAGTACCGGTGAATTACACCGTGTTTGGCACCGACGGCCAGGGGGTTGGCTCGAATGTGGAGGGTCGGCCCATCACCTCCGGCCTGCGCTACCGCCACAATTTCGACAACCGCCTGCGCTTCGGCCTGACGGCTGAAAACGACGCGGGCGAGGCATTTTTCAGAAAAAGCAATCCGCAGGGATTCGATTTTTATAGCGTTCATGTGCTTGCCCAAAACCTGAACCGCACGGTGCGCACCATCGCGCTGGGCGACTTCACTGCCCGGTTCGGGCAAGGGCTGCTGCTGCAACTCGGCTTCTCCGCTAACAAATCGTCGGAAAGCGTCTCCATCACCCGCGGCGGCTACAAACTCCGGCACTACGGGGGCTTCGGCGAGGCGCGTTTTTTTCGCGGAGCGGCCACTACGCTGGCCTTCGGCAAACACTGGGAAGTCACCGCGCTGTACTCCGACCGCCGCCGCGATGGCAACGTGATGCTACCCGACACACTGGACAACGAGCCTGACGACGACATCGCTTTTACCTCGCTCCAAACCAGCGGGCTGCACCGAACACCGGCTGAGGTGGCTGATGAAAACGCCCTGCGCGAGCAGGTGGGCGGCCTCTCGGCCACTTACCGCTGGCGCAACGGCGAGGTGACGGCCAACGGCCTGAGCATCCGCTACGACAAGCCTTGGCAACCAGCGGTGGCGGCTTACCGGCTCTACACTTTTCGCGGGCAGCAACTCGACGCGGCGAGCGTGGACTACAATTGGCGGCGGCACAACTGGCAGTTTTTTGGGGAAACGGCCCGCAGCAGCAACGGTGGCACTGCGACGCTCAACGGCCTACTGCTCACGCCCGACCCACAC
>JAYSUY010000063.1:0-2400 GCA_043718855.1 Saprospiraceae bacterium
CTCAGCGGTTGTACGGCGATGGCGACGGTAACTGTTGGCTTTTAGCCATTGGCCGTTGACTAAGGCCAATGGCTAAAAGCCAACAGTTAACCCGCCTCCCACATGCTTCCCGCCTGTCCAGCCTTTTTTCCCTAAAAACTGCTCGCCGCTCTCCTGCGCGGGCGATTCCAGTGCAGTACCCATGCTATCGTTCCAGCGGTTGAGGTAGCCGAACAGGGCGATTACGCCCAGTATTTCCACCACCTCACCCTCGTCCCAGTGCTGGCGCAGGTTTTGGGAAATGGCCTCGTCCACCCCGTTGGGCACCGACGAGGCGGCCACCGCAAAATCCAGCGCGGCGCGTTCGGCCTCCGAAAAAGCCGGGTGGCTGCGGTAGTCCCAGATGTGGTCGAGTTTATCCGTTTCCGCACCGTAACGCTCGGCTGCGCGGATGGTGTGGGCTTGGCAATACTGGCAACCAGCGGTGAGCGAGGCCAAGTATCCGATGAGCCGCTTCAGGTCGCTGGTCACGCGGCCCTGATTGTCCATCACCGCCTTGTTTAGCCCGATGAAGGCTTTGGCAATGGCCGGGCGGCGCTGCATGGTGAGCACGCTGTTGGGGCAAAAACCCAGCGTTTCGTTGAAAAATTGAGCCAGTTCGGCCACTTCGTGGTCGTGATTAGGCGGGAGCGGAGCGATGAGCGGCATGGTAGTGATTGGTGATTGGGTGTCGGTGATTGATACTGCATGCGCCAGCGACTTGGTTCTATTTTGTCAGGCTGGGCCTAGATAGTGTTTGTAGAAATCTGTGCTGCTTGCATCTGTGTCATCTGTGTGCCATTGCGCAACGTGTTGGTACACAGATGACACAGATGCAAGCAGCACAGATTTAGCGGGTTTTCGGAGCATTCACTCCAAGCCCTCCGCCCGGTCCTTCACCCGCTGGTAGCGCGTACGGAGTTCGGCCAGCCAAAAGCCCATCAGCATCCAACCGATGACGGCGGGGTAAAATACCATGCGCATCGTGTTGTCCAAATCTTGGCTGCCGAAAGCCGGGTTGCCCGTTGCACCGGGGTGCAGGCTGGCGAACAGGCGCGGCACCACGTAGAGCAGCGGAATGAGGGAGGCGAAAGCGAAAATGTTATAAACTGCTGCTAACCGTGCCCCTTTTTCTGACTCGTCAAATGAACTGCGGAGGATGAAGTAGGCCACATAAATCAGCAGGGCCACCGCGGTAGTCAACTGCTTGATGTCGTTGCTCCAAGCCGCACCCCAGGCGTACTGCGCCCAGAGCATACCCGTGACGAGGCCAAGCCCACCGAACAGCAGCCCTACTTCGGCGTAGGCCACCGAGCGGCGGTCGAAATCGAGTTTGGAGACCTTGGGGTTGCGCTGCTGAACAGCCGGATTGGAGTACTGTAAAAACCGGATGCTCTGCCAAGCCGAGGCTGCAAACAGTAACATCAGCGCAAACCACATCGGTACATGGTAGTAGAGGTTGCGGATGCTCTCGTAGATCAGGTTTTGGTAGGGGAAGGAAAAATCCGACTTGTTGTGCAGGCCACTCACCGGGTTTTCGTACCACATCCGGTCGGGGCCAGTCACCCGCATCGTGTCGTTCAGGGTCACTTCCAGTGCATCGGGCAACAGCGAAACTCCATCGTGCGGATGATCCACGATGGCACTGAGTTGGGCAGAACGCTTGCCGCCGGGCAGGGTGCGGGGTATGCTAAACAGGGCTTCGAGCGTAGTGTCGCTCAGGGCTTTGATGTTGAGGCCCTGCACCGCGCTGGTGGAATCCAGTTTGAGCCAGACCCGTATTTTTTGAGTTTCTCCTCTGGTATAGAAGGAGTTATAGCCATGTAACGTGAGGCGCAACTCACGTCCGGTACGGGTGGTTTCTGGAAAAACGTGGGTGATACCAGGCTTGAGGGGCACCCGCATACCTGCGATAAGGGTGTACGTGATGAGGACGACAGAGAGGATTTTCCACCACATGGGAGCGTAATTTGATAATGGGCAATGAAGCAATTTGATCAAGGCGAAAGGACGGTGCATCCAGTTGGCGGAACAGGTTTTATTTTTAAAATTCACCTGAAAACCTCATTTTGGGCCGCCAAAAACCTGCACGATATTATGGGGCAAACCTACGACCTATGCCCCTACACATCTGGCTTTGTTTTGAAAAAATCACGCTGGCACAAGCATCCACCATGAACGCATCAGAACTCATCCTCAACCCAGACGGCAGCATTTACCACCTCGCGCTGCGCCCAGAGCAGGTGGCTCCGCTCATCATCACCGTCGGCGACCCGGAGCGGGTGCCCACGGTGAGCCGCTACTTCGACCGCATCGAAAGCCAGGTGCGCAAGCGCGAATTCGTGACGCACACGGGCTGGTTAGGCGCAACCCGCCTGAGAT
>JAYSUY010000621.1:0-4128 GCA_043718855.1 Saprospiraceae bacterium
TGTAGATGTCTCCACTTCGTTGCGACATGACAAGTCAAGGGGGAAGAGTGGCTAAGTTTTTACTTCGAGTTTTAAATTTTCGCCTCATTTTCGCCCCAAACACAGCATGTAACATGAAAAAGGCAGTCTTACTTCTTGTCAAAATCCTCCTCGGTACCGTCCTCTTACTGTTCTTGATTTATCAACTTGGCCCGCGTCCTGCCGTGCCTGTTTTTTCCCAAAAACAGTACGCACCGGCTGCATCGTTGGTCGAATTAGAGGCCTCCATCCGCGCCAGCGAAGCAGCTGAGCCGGGCATCAAACCCAACTGCGAAGCCAAAATCGTGTGGGCCGACACGACTAAGAAAGCCAAAACCCGTATCGCGCTGCTCTACTTGCATGGTTTCGGGGCCAGTCGTGAAGAGGGCGCACCGCTGCCTGAAAACTTGGCTCGCCGCTTTGGCTGCAACCTCTACCTCGCCCGTCTGGACGAGCACGGCGTGGAGGAAGGCGAGGGCAATCTTTGCGAACTGACAGCAGATTCTTACGTCGAGTCGGCTGAGCGAGCGCTGGCCATTGCACAGCAGTTGGGCGATTCGGTGGTCATTCTCGGCACATCTGGCGGCGGCGGGCTGGGTATTTTCCTCTGCTCGCGGCACCCTGAAGTGAAGGGTTTGGTGACGTGGTCGCCAGCCGTGCGGGTATTCCGCAAAAGTGCCAACTTGCTCACAGGCCCCTGGGCCATGCAGTTGGCACGCTGGGTGACGGGCAAAGACCACAACGATTGGCCGTACCGCAAACCAGAGCAGCAGGCTCCGTACTGGACCAATCACCAATGCTGGGAAGGGGTCGTGCAGTTCACCATGTTTTTGAAACACGCCATGATCCCGAAGACTTTCGCGGCGGTCAGATGCCCCGTTTTTGTAGGATATTACTACGAAAACGAAGAAAAACAAGACAAATCGGTGTCTGTGGCCGCAATGAAAGAAATGCTCGCTCAACTCGGCACTCCCGCTGCGCAACGGCGAGAAGTCAATTTCCCGAATGCGCACGACCATGTCATCGGGTCGCAGATATTATCGAGCGATTGGCAAGGCGTGGAGCGCGAAAGCGCGAAGTTTATGGAAGAAGTGCTGGGTATGAAATGAAGACAGCGCCCGCTGCGGCCAGAGTTTTTACCTTTGCCACAACTTTCAACCATGCCCCCTGTTAGGGCCAACAAGAAGAAAAAGCACGTTATGGCAATTTTTATCACAGACGAATGCATCAACTGCGGGGCTTGCGAGCCAGAGTGCCCCAACAACGCGATCTACGAGGGTGGGGTAGAGTGGGCCATTGCTGATGGCAACACGGTGAAGGGCGATTACACCATCGAAACAGGCGAATCGGTGGATGCGGCCTACAAGAACAGTCCTGTTTCCAACGACTACTACTACATCGTGCCTGATAAATGCACCGAGTGCGTTGGCTTTCACGAAGAGCCACAGTGTGCTGCGGTCTGCCCAGTGGACTGCTGTGTACCCGACCCCGACCGGGTGGAGAGCAAGGAACTGCTGCTGGAAAGAAAGGCGCGGCTACATCTTTGATTGAATGTGGTCAATGTGGCTAATGTGGTCAATGTAAGTCACGCTCGGCATTTTTACATTGACCACATTAGCCACATTGCCCACATTTTTCATTTATGAACCTCCTTCAGCACGAGATTTCCCCCTACCTGCTCCAACACGCTCACAACCCGGTGGATTGGTACGCTTGGCGACCCGGAGCCTTCGAGCGGGCAAAGGCTGAAGAAAAGCCCATTTTGGTCAGTATTGGGTATTCTACCTGCCACTGGTGCCACGTCATGGAGCGCGAATCGTTTGAGGATGAAAGCGTTGCGGCGCTGATGAACGAGTACTTCATCTGCATCAAAGTGGACCGCGAAGAGCGGCCCGACGTGGATGCAATTTACATGGAAGCCTGCCAAATCCTCACTGGCGGCGGCGGCTGGCCACTCAACTGCTTCCTCACGCCCGATGGCAAGCCGTTCTACGCAGGCACCTACTTTCCACCCCAACCCGCTCACGGGCGGCCCTCTTGGTCGCAACTTTTGCAGCACCTCGCCGGTATTTGGGCTGAAAAACGCGATGTCGCTCTCGATCAGGCTAAAAAATTGATGGGTCACATCCGCCGCAATGATGATGTGTTGGTGGCCCCCTCCACCCCCCCCGATGGGGGGGAGAAGGCTCCGCTCTTGGCTGCCCTCCACCTGCAAAATATCGGGGCGGACTCCCAGCCTTCTGCCGGCCACCGTCTCCCGGCCACTTTGTACGCTCAAATGCGCGACCGCTTTGACCGGGAGGAAGGCGGTTTTGGTGGGGCGCCGAAATTTCCCAGCACGATGGCGATCCAGTTTCTGCTGAATTTTCATTGGTACAGTGGCAACACCGAAGCCCTCGAACACGCCCTACTCTCGCTCAACAAGATGATTCAGGGCGGCATCTACGACCAATTGGGCGGTGGCTTCGCTCGCTATGCCACTGATCGAGAGTGGCTTGTGCCTCATTTTGAAAAAATGCTGTACGACAACGCCCTGCTCGTCACGGTGCTTTCCGATGCGTATAAGTTGGTAAGGGGAAATGCAGAACTTCAAACTTCAAACTTCGATCTTCAAACTACCCTCTACCAAGAAACCATCGAAGAAACTCTTGCCTACATCGCTCGCGAGATGACCTCTCCCGACGGCGGCTTCTACTCCGCACAAGATGCTGATTCTGAAGGAGTAGAGGGGAAGTTCTACGTTTGGGACAAAGCCGAAGTGCAACAAGTGTTGGGCGACGATGCCGATTTGTTCTGTGCTTTCTACGACGTGACCGAACACGGAAACTGGGAAGAAAAAAACATCCTTTGGCGTTTGGAGACCTACGAGAAATTCGCGGTAGGCATTCAGCAAGACACCGCTTGGCTCAAAGCCAAACTCCGTGATTGTCGTGAAAAACTCTTCGCCGTCCGCTCCCAGCGCGTGTGGCCCGGTCTCGACAACAAAATTCTGCTGAGTTGGAACGCGCTCACGGTCTCGGCTTACGCCTCGGCATTTACCGCCTTGGGCCACGAGGAGTACCGCCAGGCCGCCGTCCGAAACGTGGACTTTTTGCTAAAAAATTTTTCAGAAATATCTCTTTCGCCGGAGGCTACGGCGGGCAAAAGTGCGAAGGCGGGCCAAACCTCAAACTTCAAACTTCAAACTTCAAACTTCAAACTCCGTCATTCGCTCTCTCAGCCCGACGCATTTCTCGAAGACTACGCCTACCTCATCGCCGCATTGGTGGATGTGTACCAAATTACTTTTGAGACCCGCTACTTGCATTTGGCTGGGCAATACGCCGACCATGTGCAGTCGGCATTTTACGATGCAGAGAGCGGACTGTTTTTTTTCACGGCAGTGGGCCAGTCAGACATCGTTTTACGGAAAAAAGATCTCTACGACAACGCTACCCCTTCGGGAAACAGCACGATGGTACACAACTTCCAACGGCTTGGTATCCTGTTCGACCGCACCGATTGGCGTGAACAAGCCTCCAAAATGCTGCAACGGATGCAAGCCACGGTTGAGCGGTTCCCACTTTCGTTCGAGCGTTGGGCCACAGCCTTGCTGAACGAGGCATACCCAGCTTATGAAATTTCCGTAGTAGGCAATAATGCCCCCGAAAAAGCATTAGCCTTGCAACGAGAGTTTTTGCCCAACAAAGTGATTGCTGCTGCCCGTAAGATGACTGACGATCTACCGCTGCTCAAAGGGAAAGCGGGAGAAGACGATGCGCTGATCTATGTTTGTCGAAATTTTGCTTGCCAGCGACCAATCAGCACAATTCAAGAATTCAGGCAGGCAGTGGCTCCGTCATAAGGCATACATTCGACCTGCTCAAACCCATCAACACACCTTGCCGATGCGCCTGACGTTTACGCTTCTATTATTATGGTGCGCTACCTGTGGGCATCTTGCCGCTCAGCAGGCCCCTCAGTACAGCCTTTACCTGCTCAATCCCTACGCTGCCAACCCCGCCTACGCTGGCTTGGACAACACATTGGTGGCTACTGGGGCGTACAGGCAGCAGTGGTCGGGCTTGCAAGGTGCCCCGGTGACCCAGCACGTCAACGCTCACCTGCCTG
>JAYSUY010000622.1:0-4128 GCA_043718855.1 Saprospiraceae bacterium
CAATTTGTTGACCAAAAACCCTGCTGCTCACCAACTTAAATTTCAGTTTCCTAACTCTTAACTCGTTCACAGCGGTCAGCTTATTTCAGGCCAAGTCACCGCTCATAACTCAAACCTCATAACTCCCCCAATCGAATGACCTCCAAAATATTGGGGTACACCGCTGGGCCGCTCTCTAACCAAGCCCTCTGCTCCACCCAGCGCACTTCTTCGATGTCCTCCTCTGTCTGCGGCACCAGCAGGGTGTCGGGCGTGGTCATGCGGTACCACCAGGTTTTTTTCAGGATGTGCTTGTCCTTCATCGGGTAAGTGTGGTAGGTGTGGGCGAGGAAATCGCCAAGATGCACGGTGACCAGTCCGGTCTCCTCCTGCACCTCGCGCATGGCGGCTTGTTCGGGTGTTTCGCCGGGGTCAATTTTTCCCTTCGGCATGTCCCAGGAGTCGCGGCGGAAGAACACGAGCAGTTCGCCCGCCTCGTTCAGCACATAGCCGCCAGCAGCTTCCAGCACTTTGAAACAGGCTTGAAAATCGGCCCACAGCCCCTCCAAATCGGCGGCATGGATGAGTACAGCCTCTGTTTTGGGGGTTTTGTCCAGCAGGTCGAGGTATTGCCGGAGCATCTTTTTTTTGCCAGTGTAGGCGGCTACATGGATCAATTTGCCTGCTTGAAGCCCAGTTTGTACCGCTTCGGCAGGGGTGGTTAGAAAAACGGGGATGTCGTTGTGGTAGATTTTATACATTTGCTGCCCTTTTTTAGGTGCCAAATTGATGATTTGCTTGGTTGTGGAGTTGAGGCGGCAAATTTACGCGCTGTCAGGCCCGCAGCACTCAGGGTTTATTTTTTCAAAGTTTATCGCACTATCCAGTTCATCGTTCCTGATATGGACATCGCCACCAAAACCGCACGGCATTTGCTTGAGATCAAGGCCGTAAAACTCAGCCCTCGCGAGCCGTTTACTTGGGCATCGGGGCTGTTGTCGCCTATTTACTGCGACAACCGTGTTGCCCTTTCTTACCCAGCCGTCCGCACTTTTCTGAAATTTTGTTTGGCCGAGCAGTCTGCTTCGTTCGGCGAATTTGATGTGGTGGCCGGAGTGGCCACAGCGGGCATCCCGCTCGGTGCGCTGCTGGCTGATGCGCTGGGCAAGGGTTTCGTCTATGTGCGCAGCAGCACGAAAGAACATGGCCGACGCAACCTGATCGAGGGCGAACTTCGGGCAGGACAGCGGGTGCTGATCATCGAAGACCTCATCAGTACCGGAGGCAGTTGCCTTACCGCTGCCGATGCCCTGCGCAATGCAGGGGCGGAAGTGGTGGGGGTACTGGCCATTTTTCAGTATGGGTTTGACAAGGCCACGACGGCTTTTGCTGAGAAAAAAGTAGCGTTTCAGACGCTGACGAACTACGATGTGCTGGTGCAAGAAGCCGCCCGCATCGGCTACGTCTCTGAAGAAGATTTAAATACCCTCCGCCAATGGCGCGAAAACCCGGACGGCTGGGGGGCACTGTACGCTTAATCGAACGATGAACGATGAACGATGAATGAGGCTCGAGTCGCTCCACTTTCATCGTTCATCCTTCATCATTCATCATTTCAGTAATCGAATGGATGTTATCACGCCTTCATCGGAGTCGTTCCTCCGCCAATACCTGAACAATGCCAGCCCGACCGGCTTCGAGTCGTCGGGGCAGCGGCTGTGGCTCGACTATATCAGGCCGTACATAGACGACTGTAAATTAGATAATTACGGCACTGCCTATGGCATCATCAACCCTGGAAAGGACTTCCGAGTGGTCATTGAAGGCCATGCCGATGAGATTTCGTGGTTTGTTAACTACATCACCGACGATGGTTTCATCCACGTCATCCGCAATGGCGGCAGCGATTTTCTGATTGCCCCTTCCATGCGGGTATGGATACACTTGCGCAAGGGTGGAAAAGTGCCGGGCGTGTTCGGATGGCCAGCCATTCACACCCGTGTGGACAAGGACTCGACCATCGCTCCAGCCATCGACAACCTGACGATTGATGTGGGGGCGAAGGACAAAGAAGAAATCCTGAAAATGGGTATTCATGTGGGCTGCGTGGTCACTTTTCAGGATGAGTTCACGATACTCAACGATCGCTACTACACTGGCCGTGCCCTCGACAACCGCATGGGCGGTTTCTGCATCGCTGAGGTGGCTCGCCTACTCAAGAAAAACAAGGTAAAGTTGCCCTACACGCTCTATGTGGTCAACTCTGTGCAGGAAGAAGTGGGTCTTCGCGGTGCTGAAATGGTGGCGGATACCATCCATCCGCACGTTGCCATCGTCACAGATGTAACGCATGACACGCACACGCCGATGATCAGTTCTAAAAAACATGGTGATGTGCGCTGTGGCAACGGCCCCTCCGTCACATATGCCCCAGCGGTACATCAAAAACTGCTCGACATCATCATCGAGGCAGCCGGAGCCAAGGAAATCCCCATCCAGCGCGAGGCAGCCAGCCGTTTTACGGGTACGGATACGGATGCCTTCGCTTACTCCAACGGCGGGGTGCCATCGGCGCTCATCTCGCTGCCGCTGCGCTATATGCACACTACCGTCGAAATGGCCCACAAGGATGATGTGAACAACCTGATCCGCCTCATCTACGAGTCGTTGCAAAAAATCGAGGCGCACCACGACTTCCGTTATTTTAACCCGTAGAAAACTGTTGGCTGTTGACCGTTGGCTGTTTTACCCGCTTATATTTCACCGCCCACCTTTTCCGTCCACCTTCCACCCTCCCCCCCTCGTGCAATACGCCGCTTGCCAAGTCTCCATTGCCCCCCTTCGCGCCCAGCCCTCCGATCGGAGCGAGATGGTATCGCAGTTGCTGTTTGGCGAAACGGTGGAGGTGCACGAATCGAAGGATAACTGGCGCTCGGTGGTGTGTGCTTGGGATGGTTACACGGGTTGGGTGGATGTCAAGCAACTTAAGTCGCTGACGGTCAGTGAATTTGTCGACTACGCTGAACATCAGGCACTGAGCCTTTCGCTAGTAGAGGGCCTCATGGCCGCCGATTATTTTGTACCGCTGACGATGGGAGCCGTGCTGCCCCGATACGATGGCTTGCGTTGCGAGTTGGGCGAGCAGCGGTTCCAGTTTTCTGGGCCGGTCGTCACGCCGGGGCAAGCCCCCCGCACACCCGATTGGGTGGTAAAAATTGCCCGCCGCTACCTCCACGCGCCCTACCTGTGGGGCGGTCGCTCGCCCTTCGGGGTCGATTGCTCCGGCTTGACCCAGATGGTGTTCAAATTAGTGGGCATCCGGCTCCTGCGCGATGCCGCTCAGCAGGTGACACAGGGTAGGCCGGTAGATTTCATGGAGCAGTGCCAAGCAGGCGACCTCGCTTTTTTTGACAATGGCAAGGGCAATATCATGCACGTCGGCCTCATCTTGCCCGACTGCTACATCCTCCATGCCTCCGGCAAGGTGCGGGTGGACAAATTGGATCACTTCGGCATTTTCAACAAGGAGGCGAACCGCTACACCCATCAATTGCGCATCGTGAAGCGGCTGCTGCCAGATGCACTGCCAGCGGAAGAAGTGGCTAACGAGGAAGATATGGCGGTAGACGAAATGGTGGGACAGGTGGGGCTTTTTGGGTAAAAACAACTCACTTTTTTCGCTCCCCTTTCCCCTTTCCGCTCACCTCTGTCGTCACGGTGCCTTCCGGCACATCTGAAGGTATAGTAGTTGGGTCGGGCAAATCTTCTTGGCGAGGAGTCACGGGGTTGCGTTTGGCGGCCTCCATTTTTTCCAGCATTTTGTTGTAGTCCGGGTGCTTCACGAAGAGGTCTGCCTGGAACATCCGCTCTTCTACCTTTTTGCGGTCGGGCGCAATGGTGTCGTTGAGGTATTTTTCGATCATCAGGCCGGCTATGGGGCCGGCGTAGGAGGCGCCCCAACCCGCATTTTCAACGTACACAGCGATGGCGATAGCCTTCTTTTTTCCATCGGGAAGTACCTTTTCTGCGAAAGCAAAAAACACGGAGTGGTCTTCGCCGTGCGGGTTTTGGCTGGTGCCCGTTTTTCCATGTACTTCTATGCCCTGCACCTGAGCGATGCGGCCTGTGCCGCGTATGATGCACTGTTTC
>JAYSUY010000623.1:0-1525 GCA_043718855.1 Saprospiraceae bacterium
CGGAAACATTTGCAGGCAGGTACTATTGCTATTGCTTGGTGTATCTGGAAATGTACCAGTATGTCCACAATGCCATTGAACGAGAAACCGAATTGAAAGACTGGCGACGCGAATTGAAAAACCAACTCATCGCGGACTTCAACCCAAAGTGGAAATTTCTCAACGCAGAGTGGTGTGGAGAGTGGCCGCCGAGAGAAATTTGGGGCGATTATTATCAGGCTTTGCAGAATCCTCAGTTGCCAGAAGAATAGCCTCTGCTTGTCATCGTACGTTGCGACGAACTAAGGTTTTAGGAGATCGAAGATGAAAGAGAGGTAAATTTGGGCCGGGCGGGGTCAGTTCGAATTGTCATAGTCCTTATGAGGCCGTGCGACATGTCTGTCCCCCCGCCCGGTATCCAATCAGGAAAACTCGGACAGTTCAGTGTGCCCTGAGCACGTGTACGATGATGCCTGTAATCCTGATACAAAGTTCTCTTTTTTCACTTGTTCAAACCCGGTTTTTTATGCGCTACATCGGCATAGACATCAGCAAGGACTCCCTGTCGGTCGCCTTCCAGAGCGAAGGAGGCTGGACCAACTTGGAGGTCGCCAACACTCCTGTGGGCGTTTCGGCGTGGGTTTCGGGCCTCGACCCTTTGGCCGACTGGGCGGTTTTGGAGGCCACAGGCACCTACGGCAGCAAACTGGCCCACGCGCTGGGCGCTCGGGGCGCCCCGTTCACGCAGTTGAACCCCAGCCAGAGCAAGGGTTTTTTGCAGGCCAAGAAGCGGTCGAACCACACCGATGCCAGCGATGCGCGGGCCCTGTCGGAGTACGGCGTCCGTTTTCAGCCCCAAGCGAGCGAGCCGCCCGACGAGCGGCGGGAACTGATGGGGCAGGCCAGGCGGGCGCTGCGGCAATTGCGCAAACAGGCGCAAATGGTTCGAAACCAGATACATGCCTTAGAACAGCAGGCCGTTCAGTCGGAAGTGGCGGCGGCGGCCTATCAGGGCGTGCTCACCGCGCTGGAGGCCAAGATCGAGGAACTGGAAGCCCAGGTCTGCTCACTGACGGACAAGGAAATGGCCCAGTCCAGCAAAAAACTGGAGACCATCCCCGGCATCGGCCCCGCCACCGCCCGCGAGATACTCCTTTCCACCAACGGCTTCAAAGGCTTCACCAGCGCCAAGCAAGCACCCAAGTTCGTCGGCCTCACCCCCGACTCCAAGCAGTCCGGCAAGTCCGTTCACTTCCGGGGCGGCATCTCCCGAAGGGGAGACCCCGCCGTCCGGCAGGTGCTCTACATGGCCGCGCTCACCGCCAGCAGGTGCAACAAGGCCTGCAAGGAACTTTATGTCCGCCTCAAAAACAAGGGCAAAAGCACCAAACTCGCTCTCGTCGCCGTCGCACACAAACTCCTCCGACAAGCATACGGTGTCCTCTCATCCGGCAAGGACTTTGACAACGAATACCACCTCAAACCTCAAACAACTTAAAAAAATACCCTCTTTTTCATACTCCGTAAGCACAGTTCATGTCGCAGC
>JAYSUY010000624.1:0-4123 GCA_043718855.1 Saprospiraceae bacterium
TCTCCGTCCAGTTGATTTTGCCGCCCAAATCCAGTGCGCTCGCGCTGAGGGTCAGTTTCTCGCTCAACTTGATCTGGATACCCAAATCGAAAGCCGCACCAGTGTTTTTGCTGAACAGTTGGCCCTTCACCTTGGCAAGGTCGATGTCGAAACCCAGCCCCGAAGTGTCGAAAGCCGACACCAGCCCAGAGGAGTGGAAGGCGTAATCGGTGTTCAGCGTGAGTTGGTAAATATCGGGATCGGTGTAGATGCTGGCCGACTGGTGGGCCGGGTCAGTACGGAGCGCTCCAGCCCCGCTGAGCAACTTAAACCGCCCACCGAGCGAGATGCCGCCGAGTTGTAGCGTTGCTCCGGCGCTCCATTCATTCCAGTCAAAAATGGCGGCGCGGGGTGCCACCTGCACCGTTTGGCCGATGTAGGGCGCGTTGCCGTTCCAGATCAGTTCGGGCAAAGATTTGGGATAACTCATTGTGCCTGTGAACCGATTGGCATGGCCAGCGTGTATGGCGAGCCGCTTGCTGAGCCGCAAGCCGAGCGAAATGGTCTCGATGCGCTGGTCGAAAAAGAGGTCGTTCTGCGGGTCGAGTTTATCAATGGCGTTGCCAAAATTGATCTCGGTCTGGCCGCCGTTTTTCACAAAAATATCGCGGTAGGTGACATCGCCGGAGTGGCCCGCATCAAGCGAAATACCGGGCAGCCCGATGGCTATTTTTTTCTCCGAAGGGAAAAAAGCCGGGTTGAGCGTGTTGCTGTGCCACAGATCAGGCAAGGTGTTGAGCATGAGTTCCTGCTGGGCAGCCAGAGGGGCAGCGAGCAGGCTGGCGATGAGGGCAAGGGTATGGGTAAGGCGCATTTTTAAAAAGTTGAAACGCGTGATAAGTTGGAGGTCGTGATAAGTTGGAACGCGGATGCAAGCAACGCAGATTTTTTACATCCGCGTTGCTTGCATCCGCGTCATCCGCGTTCCATTCGTGTCGTGTGGGTGTTCCTATGTTTAATACCGAGTCGTCACCTTGAGGCCCATCTTGATGGTCGTGCCATTGGTCGCCAGCAGTTTCACCGGCACGTTGCCGCCGTTGGCGGTGGTGAACGATGACTGCATCAGGGCTTTCTTGGCCCGGCGTACCACATTGAACCGCTGGATGCTCATCGGGATAAAATTCTCGGTGCGCTTCGTACCCGTAGATATGCCCTGGCTGTTGATCGGGGCGGCTTCCATGATAGGCCGAGGCCCGCCGACGAACAGCGAATCGAGGGTGCGGCCGCTTTCATCTTGAAAATAAATTTGCAGCGAGGCAGTGATCGGCGTGGTGTTCTCCGACACGAGTTTGAACTCAACATCCTGAATATCAGAAGAGTCGAGGTTGGCGTAGTCGCCAAAGTCGAGATCAAGTTCTTGTTCGGCACCGAAATTTTTGGCCGCGCCTTCGAGCAGCAACTCCACCTTCACGCTGAGTTTGATGGTGCTGCTGTCGGTCAGGAAGCCGATGATGTTGGGGTCTTTCGCAGCATTCGACACGCCCTCCACTTCGTAGATGAGCTGCGTGGGCTGGATATCAAAAATGTCGCTGATGTTGGAGTTCGTGGAGTCTAGCGTGACGTAGGTGTACTTTGTCTGGCCGATCTCGCCCTTGTTGATATCGGGCCAGTTGAAGTCGATGCTGTCGTTGTTGAACACTGTGCTCTCCAAGGGCAGTTCTTCGCCATTCTGGCCGATGAAACTCAGGTATTTCACCACGCCCCGCGTTGGGAAGCCCCAAGAATTACTGATGATCATCGTCACCTGCGGGTTCTTGATTTTTACCCCGCCGTCCAAGTCCGTCTGGTTGATGTCGATCTCGATGGTGTCACGGGTGAGCGGGTAAGCCGAGTAGCCCCAGTAGCCTTCGAGGTAGGAAAATTCGAGATCGTAGAACGACATGAGGAACGGAAACGGGAAGAGGGCCGACGGAATCTTGATGCGCACCCCGTCTTTGTCGTAGGTATAGTAGCGCAGGGTAAGGACGTTGCTCCCAGTTTTTAGTTCGTAGCCTTTTACGTCTACCGAAGGCCCCTCCCAGAAAGGAAATGCCTGAGTCGGCAGGGTAGTCTCCATGGTAAACACTTTGCCGTCCTTCACCATTTGCGGAATTTCGAGGATCACATGGATCGGGGGGCCACTGTTGGCACCAAATATCTGAAACCGACCATTTTTCAGCAGCGCTTCGCGGATGACCACACCATCGGGGGCTTGTATGTCGAAATTCACCACCGTGTCGGTAAACGGAATACTGTTGTCTACCGTCAGGAATTTGAAAATATCAGTGGCCGGCTTTTCTGCCACGTCGCCCGTGTAGATGAGCGTCATGGTCTGGTCGGCATTCACCAGCAGCGTGTCACCGGAGAGCGTATCGTTCAGCACCTTGAACATCAGGTCTTGCAGACTGAGGTGGGTGGTGAAGAGCGGAAAAGCGAACTGGGCATCGTGTTCGGCCAGTTTCGCATCGTCAAGTTCCTTGAAACAGGCGGTGAACAGGGTGCCGAAAATCAGCACAACGGCAAGTGAAAGGAGGTAGCGCATAAGGGTGGATGGTGGAAAGGTAGAGGGTAGAAGGTGGATGGTGGAGGGCTGTGTTACGCCTTCTACCCTCCACCTTCTACCCTCCACCCTTTTTTTAAAAACTAAACCCGACGGAGGCTTGAATCGTGAAATTGCGGTCTTTGTCGGCGTTGAAAATCAGGGCATTGTTGTCGCCCGTCTTGTTTTTGGCAAGGTCGGCATCTGTTCGAGTGAGGTCGGCAAGGCCATACTGGAGGCGGACGTTGACATAGAGCGTTTTGCTGAGGTAGTACGACACGCCGCCCACGAGGCCGAAGTCAAGCGTGTTGTACAAGCTGCCCCGGTCTTCGGGGAAATCGTAGTAGGCTCCGAGCGTTTTGGGCACATCTACCAGTTTGCCATCTACGGTGACTTTTAAAACCTCTGTATTTTTACTTTGACCTGGATCATCCTTGCGGTAATTATGGTCAAGATTGAACTCCATTTCCTTCGTAGTTGTCCCAGGTTGCACTGTCGCAATATTAGTGTAGCGCAGCGAGCCTTCTGCTGCAGTTTGGATGAGCAGCGCAGCATACGCACCCGCCTGCACCTCAAAATCGCCGTATTTAGCGTAGCCCACCAACGGGATATCAAAGTACGAGTTAGTGATGTTGAGCAAATAGCGGCTGTTGCCATTGGTACGTACTACCGTGCCACCCGGTTGGGTAAAAAAGCGGTAGCCCGCCCCCTCGTAGGTGTATTTCGCCCCTTTTTTGGAGTACAGCAGTTCACCGCGCAGCCCGAAGTTGTCCGTCAGTTTGTACGAGAAAGCCGCTCCGATGTGGAAACCCGTGGTGTTTTTCCACGTTTCCAGCGATGCGCCCGCAGCGTCCACCTCCGATGGGCCGTCCATACGGGCGAAGTTCAGACCGGTCTTGAACCCGTAGCGAAATTGTGAAAAAATAGGGCTGGCAAAAGTCAGCAGCAAAAAAGAGGAGAGTAAGAGTTTGAATTTCAACGACATAAAAGATTTTAGGTTTGGGTGCTTGTGTTACGCTGTAAACGTTGGCAAACCTCGTAGGTTTTTGAAACCTATGAGGTTTCGGCAAAATACAGCGTGCAGCGTTGCACTGGCTTGCAAAAGTACGTTTTCCCGCCACACGCCAAGCCCTGTGCTTACCTTCGCGGCGGCTTACGCCGAAAAACGACAAATCCACCACAAACGATGCTTCGCGTTTCCCCTCACCTCTCACTCCTCGTCCCTCACACATGAAAGACTGGCCACTTTGGGAAATTTTCATCCGCTCCAAACAAGGGCTGAGCCACAAACACGTCGGCAGCCTCCACGCCGCTGACGCACAGATGGCTATCGAAAATGCCCGCGATGTGTACACCCGCCGTAACGAAGGCATCAGCATCTGGGTCGTCGAGTCGAGCCACCTGCACGCCTCCACCGAAGATGCCGAAGCATTCTTCGATCCAGCCAACGACAAGGTGTACCGCCACCCGACTTTTTATGATTTGCCGGAAGAACTCAAGCACATGTGAGTTTGAAGTTTGAAGTTCGAGAGTTTGAAGTTGGCGCTGCACAAACCTTTGAGCAGC
>JAYSUY010000625.1:0-1515 GCA_043718855.1 Saprospiraceae bacterium
GAGGGTGATGACAGGAGTCATCACCCTCCTCACTTTTTTTCAGGGGTCAGGTAATTCTCCCGAAACCCATCATACAGATTCAGCAAATCCTTGGCATTTCCTTGCCAGTCGAACACCGATTCCCAAGTACTCAGTGGCTCCCAAATGCAAGTGCCTTTGCCCCGCCCGCCGGGCAGGTCGAAGACGATTTTATGGACTTCCTCTTTTCTCGCGGAGTACTCCACCACAATAACATCCTTGTCAAATCGCCGCACGAGGTCGCTCAGGTTGTCGCGCAAATCATCCAGCGTACCGTGCCATTTTGGGTAATACGACTCGCCGATGACATCAAAGTGTACGCCGCGTTTCACCATGTTTTCGATGAAAAAAACCGACTCGTCATTTTGCCCGCCAAGCGCGACGTGTAGCATCATCACCGCCTCTGGTGCGGCGGCTTTGGTGGCCGCCGTGCCAGCGCAAAGCAACTGCGCGAGGCTGTCTAAATTAGCCACCGCGCCCTCCGGCCACACGATTCCATGATTGATTTCATTGCCAATTTGCACCATGTCGGGCGGTGTGCCTTGCGCTTTCAGTTGGCTCACCACCTCGAAGGTGTAGTCGTACAGTGCTTTTTTTAGTTGCTCAAAATTGAGGCTTTCCCAGGCTTTTGGCTTGAATTGCTTGCCAGGATCGGCCCAGTAGTCGCTGTAATGAAAATCCAATAGCAGTTTCATGCCAGCGGCTTTCACCCGCTTCGCCATAGCCTTCGTGTGTTCGAGGTCACAAAAACCAAGTTTGGGCGAGTAGCCTTTTTCGTCTGCTGGGTCGTTGAAGATGCGCAAACGCACGTAGTTGAAACCGTGCTTTTTTAGGCTCTCGATGGCATCTATCTCCGTCCCGTTTTCTTTAAATTTCAATCCCCGCGCCTCCAGTTCGGGTAAAAAAGAGATGTCCGCACCGATCATTTTCTCCACTGGGCGCGGTTTAGCCGCCTCGCCGCGCAGCACATATTTGGGATCAATGGTCACGCTCGTCACGCTGGTCGGCGCTACGGTGTGGATGTCTGTATCGCCCTTCCATAAGTTGGGCGAGCGTGCCTCGAAGTGAATTTTGCCCGGTTTTAAACCAGACTGTATAATGACCTGGCATTTTCCATTAAATAGACTTCTTTGCCAGCCACCGTCAGGGCATTTGTCGGGTTCGTGGCTCGATGGGTCACCGTTGCCGACCCCAATGATCTTAGCATCGCCTTCGATGAAAAACTGGATTGGGTTGTTGGCGTTCGGCACCTCGCGGCCTTCTGAGTCGAACACCGAGACGTTGACTACCGTCACGTCTTGGCCGTCGGCGAGCATCGTGGTTTTGTAAGGCGTGAGCGAAATTTCGGTAGGTACACCGGTGGTTTCCACTTTGGCGCGGATAACGCTGGAAGGGTTTGAAACCCTATCCATTACCCACAGAATAATCCAGAAAGTTCTTTGATAGAATAGATAGGCTGAATAATCTTTGGGATGCGAACTGCTTACACAAAACGTG
>JAYSUY010000626.1:0-4097 GCA_043718855.1 Saprospiraceae bacterium
ATGACGAGAGGACGACTGACAAAATGACGAAATTTATGAAAGCAAAAACCCTCATCGCCCTGCTCCTTTTGGCAGCGGTACTCTCCGCTTGGACGCTGCTGCGCCCACCTCCACCGCCCGCCGCCGCCTATCGCTGCGAAAACGGAAAAATCAACTTCAAATCCGACGCGATGCTCGAAGTCATACTGGCCAAGAGCGGCAGTCTGCGCGGAGCCCTCGACCCTGTGAACAACACCTTCGCTTGGTCGGTCGAAATCCGTTCTTTTGAGGGCTTCAACAGTGCTTTGCAAAAGGAGCATTTCAACGAAAACTACTTAGAAAGCACCAAGTACCCACGAGCGACATTTACTGGAAAAATCATCGAAAAGGTTGATTTTCAAAAAGATGGAACCTACTCCATCCGAACCAAAGGCAAACTTTGGGTACACGGCGTGGAGCAGGAGCGCATCATCAAAAGCACCCTCGAAGTAAAGGGCAGCAAACTCATCGTCCACTCGACCTTCACCGTGCCGCTCAGTGATCACAACATCAGCATACCCAAAATCGTACACCAGAAAATTGCCGAAGAAATCGAGGTGACGGTGGAAGCGACGCTGGCGGGGATGCTGGAATGAGCCTGAGCATGAGATTTGTCAACTTTTAAAAAGTTGACAAATCTTCCGTCGCTCCGATGGCTACGTTTACGAAACCTCCGAAGGTTTCGTAAACGTGCCTGAACCAGTAACCCGTAGCCCTATTTTGGTTTGAAACTCTTTTCCCTCATATCGCTCCTCCTGTTTTGCCTGTCCCTATCGGCCCAGACCCCCGTGTTCCGGCATCACTCCACCAAAGACCTCGGCAACGTGCGCCTCAGCACCGTGCTGCAAGACAGCCGGGGCTGGCTCTGGTGCGGCTCGGAAGGAGGAGAAGTGTACCGTTACGACGGCCTCACCTTCCAGCCCGTAGGCCGGCCCAGGGGCATGGAGCGGAGCAGAGTGAGCGCTTTGTTCGAGTTGCAGGGAAAACTCTGGGTCGGCTACCAGAACGGGGCCATAGCCTCGGTGTCGGTGTCGGCCAATTTCCTGTCGCCGCTGGCCGCGCCAGCCAGCCTCGCCCAGTGGGGCGAAAACACTTCCTTGCAGGGCCTAAGTCTGTGGCAGCCAGAAGAGGGTCTGCCCAAAAAGTCCGTGTCGGCCTTCGCAGTCGACTCATCGGGCGGCCATTGGATAGGCACCTATGGCGAAGGAGTGTATGTCTGGAAAAACAAACGGCTCTATCAATTCAACAAGGCTGACGACGGCTTGGCGAGCGATGACGTGTACGCACTGGCCACCGACCATCAGGGCCGCATCTGGGTCGCCACCGACGCGGGCATCAGCATCTGCACCATGATCGGCCCAGGGCAAAAACAGGTACAGAACTTCGGCACCGCCGATGGGCTGCCCGACGAAATCATCACCGCACTGCTGGCCGACCCGAAGGGCAACATCTGGGTCGGCACCCACGACCAGGGCATTTGTCGCTACGACGCGGTGGCCCGGCGATGCACATCTCAGGAAAAAAACTGGGCCTACGGGCCGGTGACGAGCCTCGCCGCCTTCGGCAGCCGCGAACTGTGGGTGGGCACCGAGAAAAACGGCCTCCTGCGCTTCGACCCCAGCACTGGCATTGCACAGCCGCTGCCCGATGGTCATCCGCTCCGCAATGCCACCGCCCGCCACCTGTGCCAGGACCGCGAAGGGTTGCTGTGGGCCGTGCTCGACCGGCCTGGGCTTTACTCCGCCAATGTCCGTTTCGGTCTGCTGAGTCTGCCCTTCGGGAGTGTGCAAGCGGTGCTGTCCGACCGCGCAGGGCGGCTGTGGACTGGTACGGCGGGGGGGCTTTATCGTATACCAGAGCTCCGTTCCGGGCGTGGCCTAAGCAGTACAGGGATGTTCCCGGAACGGATATCCAGGATACTTTCCGAAAACGTCATCTCGCTGTGGGAGTCGCCGTTGGACGGCAACATCTGGGTTGGCACTTTTGGCGAAGGAGCCTACATCGTCAGCCCCAGTGGGCGGGTGCTGCGCCGTCTGACCGAGCGTGACGGGCTGCCCAACGGCAGCGTGCTTTCCATCGCAGGCGATGGTCAGCGGGTGTGGTTGGCCACTTTGGGCGGGGTGGCTTGTTGCAGCCCCGAGGGCCGAGTGATATCGGAAAAATCGGCTTTGCAACGCGAACTGGGCACGAGTTACGTCTACAAAATCTTGATGGACAGCCGGGGACGCACTTGGTTTGGCACCGACGGCAAGGGCCTGGCGATGCTCGATGGCGATACGGTGCGCTATTTTCCGGAGGCGAACGGCATCGCACTGCGCACGATTTACAGTTTGGTAGAAGACCGCCGGGGACGCATCTGGTTCAGCACCGAAGGTGAAGGGCTGTTCTGCTACGACGGTACTGATTTTCAGCGTTTTACTCCCGAAAACCACTTGCACAGCCTCGACATAGCAGGCTTGGCCTCCGACCAGAACGGCAACATCCTCATCGGCTACGAGGACGGCTTTGATGTGCTGAACCCCGACCGCGAGGAGCATTTCACTTTCTGCGACGCGGCCACTGGGGCGCCTGCAGCGGAGATTAACCTCAACGCGATGTGCCGCGACGCGCACGGCGATGTCTGGCTTGGCACTCAGCAGGGCATCGTGCGGTCGGCGGCATTCGACAAGGTGTTTCTGGACGACCCCCAGCCGGGCATCACCTCCGTGTCGGTGTTCATGCAATCTGTTGATTTTCAGAAGCAAAACTCTTTCTCCTACGACCAAAACTACTTCGTTTTCAACTTCACTGGGCTGTGGTACACCCAACCCGAATCTGTGCGCTACCGCTACCGCTTGGAGGGCTTTGACCCAGACTGGAAAGTATCGAAAGACCACTTGGCCTCGTACCCGAAACTGCCGCCGGGCCGCTACACCTTCCGGGTGCAGACGAGCGAACATGGCAATTTTGAACGTGTGCCCGAGGTGTCGTGGGCCTTCGTCATCCAGCCGCCGTTCTGGCTGCGATGGTGGTTTGTGCTGCTGTGCGCCGCCAGTATGGGCAGCTTGTTTTGGGCGTTTGTTCGGAATCGGGAGGCCGGGCTGCAGCGAGAAGCACAGTTGAAGCGCGAAACGGTGGAATCGCAGTTTGCGACTTTGAAAAGCCAAATCAACCCGCACTTTTTGTTCAACAGTTTCAACACGCTCATCACCATCATCGAGGAAAACCCCAAAATTGCCGTGGAGTACGTGGAGCACCTGTCGGACTTTTACCGGAGCATCATCGTCTACCGCGAGCAGGATTTTATTACGGTGGAGGAGGAAATGGGCTTGGTGCGGAGTTTCTATTTTTTACTGAAAAAACGCTACGAAACGGGTCTCTTCTTGCACAACAGCCTCAACGGACAGGCGGGACAGGTGATGCCGCTGGCCCTGCAAATGCTGGTGGAAAACGCGGTAAAGCACAACGTCATCTCTGCCGACAAGCCACTGGTGATAGAGATTTTTTCAGCAAACGACGGCTACATTACCGTGCGCAACAACATCCGCAGGAAGATAAAAGCCGAACCGAGTACGCATTTTGGCCTACAAAGCCTCATCCGCCGCTACCAACTGCTGGGCGAGCGCCCGGTGCTGGTGGAGGACAACGCGGCATTTTTTACCGTCAAAGTGCCGGTTTGACGGTTGGCTGTTGGCCGTTAGCCATTTGCAAAAAAGTACGTTAAGTATTCAGCGTCAAAACTTTGCGCCTTTGCGCCTCTGCGAGAAATTTATGTCGTGGGCTTACAACCAATAGCCAACGGCCAACAGCCAACAGTCATGCAAATACTCATCATCGAAGACGAAAATGCCGCGGTCCGCCGCTTGGAAAAACTGCTCGGCGAAGCGGCCCCCGAAGCCACTGTACTGGCCCGCTTAGACAGTGTAGAGGCGGCAGTGCTGTGGCTAAAAAACAACCCGCAGCCCGATCTCATCCTGCTTGACATCCACTTGGCTGACGGGGCGAGTTTCGAAATTTTTCAGCACGTCGAGGTGACCGCCCCCGTCATTTTTACTACCGCCTACGACGAGTACGCGTTGCAAGCCTTCAAGGTAAATGCA
>JAYSUY010000627.1:0-4094 GCA_043718855.1 Saprospiraceae bacterium
GTTATGCCGACAACGACATACTCTACGCGGCGCACATCAATGCTGGGGTCGTCTCGATCGTGGACATGAGCAACAAAAGCGCACCTGCTCTGCTGGGTACCATCACCACGCCCAGTGTTTTTCCGCACAACACTTGGCCATCGGGCAACATCCTGTTCACCACCGATGAGAAGCCCAACTCCTATCTGGCTGCTTACAATATCAGCACACTTGCGTTACAGGACAAAATCCAAGTCACACCCGGCTCCGGCTCCATCGTTCACAACACCTACATCAAGGACAACTACGCCGTCACCTCCTGGTACCGCGACGGGGTGGTGGTGGTGGACGTTTCGCGCCCGCAGAACCTCGTGGTGGTGGGCCGCTACGATACTTACACCTGCGGCAGCGGCAACGGCTTCAACGGCTGCTGGGGCGTTTATCCCTACCTGCCGTCGGGCAACATCCTGATGTCCAACATCGCGTCTTGCGCCTCTTCGTCCAACGGCGAGATGATGATTTTTAACCCCACCTATGTGCGCGGCTGCTACGTGGAGGGGCGCATCACGCGGGCCGATAACGGCAACCCGATCACGGGGGCCGCCGTGCAGCTGCTCACTACCTCCACCAGCGAATTATCGGATGCCAACGGTTTTTACAAAATGGGGCAGGAGGCCGATGGCGTGTTTGATGCCAAAATCAGCAAAGCGGGGTTCGTTACGCAGACCATCTCGGTCACGCTGGCCAATGGTGTGGTTACAGTGCTGAATGTCGCGTTGCAGGAGACGGCCGCGCCTGTGGAGTTGGTTCGTTTTGATGCCCGTGCTGATGGCCGTGATGCTGTGCTGGTTTGGGAAACGGCCTACGAGCGCGACAACGCTGGCTTCGAGGTGCAGCATCAGGGCGAGGCAGCCGATTGGCAGCCTGCCGACTGGGTACCTGCTTCGGCAACGGGTCAGGAAGGGGCGCGATACGACCTCCGGCTGCCCAACTTGCCCGCTGGCGAGCATTTTTTTCGTCTGCGGCAAACGGACCTCGATGGCTCGGCTACCCTCAGCGATCAGCGTACAGTGCGCATCGCGGGCGAAAAATTCCAAGCGACCTTGAGCCACAATCCCGTGCGCGACGGGCGTTGCGACCTCAGCGTTTTTTCTGAAAAAAAGGAGACGCTCCACGTGGAGGTGTTCAATGCCTTCGGCCAGAAGATGGGCGAAAGCCGCGTTTTTGACTTAGAAAGTGGCGAAACTGTCCTCTCGATTCCTGTTTCTGAGCTGCCTACTGGTACCTACCGCCTGGTGCTGCGCACTCAAGTAGGCGCAGTGGAAGCGATTGGGTTCTCCATAGTCGCTGCGCCGTAGGGCAGTGTTGTGGTGTGTGGTATTCAGCCCCCCGAATCAGGTTACGGCCGCTTCGGGGGGCTTTTTCTCGAAAAAGCGTTGTGCGGCGGGGGTAGTTTGGCACTTTTGGCGCGTTCACCCGGTATATGGTTCCGGGATTTCTTGCACTTCATTCGTCCGACGACAAATTCGTCGGACGAAGGCCAAGATGCGCACCTTGTCCGACGAATTTGTCGTCGGACAAGTCCTGTGTACCCGCAGACAAAACCTGTCATTAGCTAGAATAAATGTCCAATATTCAAATTTCATCGCCCTGATTTGTGTGTGTGGCTTGGAGTAAGTACCCCGTTGGACATTGGACATCCCCGTTTGGACATTCAGCCGCTTGGAGGGGCTTTTTTCTCCAAAAAGCGGAGCGCGGCATGAGCGGCGCGGCACTTTTGGCTTCACATTTTTTACAAAAAATACCGCCATGCGCTACCTCGCCACCTCCCTGCTCCTGCTTGCACTCCTCCCCACCAGCACCCTTTCTGCTCAAAAAAGCAAAGCCGAAAAACCGGAAAAAGCCGAACGGGCCATCAAAACTGTCATCAATCGCTTCTTCGAGGGCATGGAAAAGGGCGACACTGCCCTGCTGAAAAGCACCTGCACCAAGACCATGATCTTACAGTCCTACATGGCCGACAAATCGGGTGAACTGAAAGTGCATACCGATGATTTTCAAGAGTTTGTGGCTTTTTTGGGTACACCAACAAAGAACAAGTACGAAGAGCGCATTGAGTTTGGCCACATCGAAGCAGAACAGTCGCTGGCCAGCGTGTGGACTCCGTATAAATTTTACCTCAACGGTAAAATTTCGCACTGCGGCACCAACTCGTTCCAGTTGGTGAAAACGGCTGATGGCTGGAAAATCCAGTACATCATTGATACCCGCCGGAAGGATTGTAAATGAGGAATGGCCCAAGTGCCTCATCAACAGCGCGTTAATTCTTGTCCGTCAAAAGTTACATTTGCCCAAAAATTGCTCCCGAACATACGGGGACTGTTTGTCGTTTCGTCATTTAGAAAAACGGTGTAATAATGAAATGCCCTGAATGCCCCAATGACGCTTAATCTTATGACGAAACAAGAATTATCTGCCATCGAACACCTCATCGCGCAGGGCAATTTGGAGTCTGCGCTGGAGCAGTTGGTTGTCCTGCTTGACCGCGATCCGCGTGGTGGCGAACTGCTGCAAATTGCCCGGGTCAACCAAGCCGACCTCTACCAACTCAAAGCCGCTGTGCTGAAAGGCACCCTCGCGCCCGACGATGCGCGCCTAACCACTAACTTGATCACAGACAGTGCATTGCAGGTGGTTCGCCGGGCAGCGGAAGGCAAGTTTAGCCTGATCGAAACCATGCCACCTGCCCGCTCACAGGCTTGGCGGTATTACTTGGCGGGGGGCGTGGTGGCTTTGGCTGGAGCCTTGATGGTATGGCGCTTTTTGGGCGGAAAAACCGCAACCGAGACTTGCCCGACTTTCAGTGAGCAATCCCGCTATCGTGTCTTGGTGCTGCCCTTCAAACAGACTGGAGAAAAAAAAGCCAGCCAGCCAGAGATCGACATCGCGGATGGCTTGAACGTGCTGATTTCCAAGACGCCCGGCCTGAAAAACATCGCGGAAGCCGATGTGAACGAGCAGTACGACATCGAAGCAAAATACCCCAACTTTACTCAGGCCGCCGAAATTGCGGAGGGCTGTGAGGCTCAAATGCTGATTTGGGGGAAAATCAATCAGGATGCACGGAACGAGTACAAACTCGACATCCGGTATAAATTGATTGGTGTTGATGGCACCCAAACTGGCGATACCACGCTCGGCAACTTGCTGAAAATGAGGGATGAAGGCCGAAATTTGGCGCAAGATGTGGAGGCAGTGACCCGCCTGATGTACATCGTGCTCGCCAACCAAGCCAAGGTGGCTGTGCTGCCAGAACTCATTGCTTCTGCCGAGTCTCCCAACCCTGCTACATCTGCTGCCAATGCTGTGGTGGACACCAGTCTACTGCTTGGTTTGGCACAAAACCACGCCGATCACCGCGAAACCGACAAGGCCATCGCTGCTTACACTCAAGTGCTTTCGGCGTACCCTGACAACCACGAGGCACGGGTAAAACGCGGCTCTTTGCTCTACGAAAAAGGCGATTACCGCGCTGCTGCCAGCGATCTTGATGCCGCTGCGCCGGATGCCAAATTGGCCCAGCCGGAACTCCTCAAAATCCGCTTGGACGCACGGCTCCATAGCAGCCAACCCAGCAAAGCCAACGAAGACCTGAAATCGCTCAAAAAAATGTCCAACACCGCCGCTGATGGCACCTGGCTCGACAAAAAGACCGAACAGGTACAAGACAGCATGGTCGCCCTTCGGCAGGAACGCGATCGGAGGGAGCAACTGGTAAAAGCCAAACCTCAAGACACTAAACTGCGCGTTGGTGCGGCTCAAGCCAACCTCGGTTTGGGCGATTCAGACCGTGCCTTAAAAGATGCGAAGAAGGTGATTCAGCAGAATCCCAAAAATATCGAGGCCCTGAATGTAGCAGTTGAAGCCCACTTGCAAAAAGGTGATACGGCCAGTGCGCAAAAAGTGATCGAAAGAGCAGAGCGGGATGGGGTGAAGTCTGTGGAAAAATGGAAGTCCATAGTCCGCCCGTTAGCACAGCCAATCATCAAGCGGAAAGAGTGAGTGTTTCGTAAAAAACAGGGCATCTCAAAAACGGACAGGCCGTCGCTCCCGAA
>JAYSUY010000628.1:0-11937 GCA_043718855.1 Saprospiraceae bacterium
GTCGCTCTCCGCCCAATCGGTTTTTGACTCCCTCTACTCCACCCAATCAATGGAGTTGTATTTTGCTACAGGCAAAGCCGATTTGGATATTGAATCGCAGCGTGTGCTGGATTCTGTTGTGACTATTTTTAACCGATTGCAAGTAGGGAAAATGGTGCGCATCACAGCACACACAGACTCCGTAGGCGGTTCGGAATCCAATGAGTCGCTCTCCAAACACCGCGCGGCAGCGGTGTCTGGCTGGCTGGAAAAACATGGTGTACCGAGTGCGGCCATTGTTTCGGTGAAGACCTACGGAGAGCGCAGCCCGGCTGCCCCCAACGCCACCGAAACTGGCCGCCGCCGCAACCGCAGGGCTACCATCGAAGTAGCGCAGGTGGTGCCGATGGCGACCTTCGCTGGCCGGGTGACGGACAAAACAACGGGTCAGGGCGTAGTAGCCTCGATCACGTTTCGGACAAAAAGCCGCATGGACTCCACCCGAACGGACACCTCCGGTCGGTACAGTGTGCGGCTGCCCAAGGATTCGGTGGTGAAGGTGGAGACTCAGGCGAAGGATTATTTTTTTGAATCGGTGGCTATGAAAGTGATGGGCAGCCCGGAGTTGTACAAAAAATACAAGGTGTCGCCCGACATCCAGTTGCCGCCCGCCAAGCCGGGAGAAAAAGTGATTCTGCGCAACTTGTTTTTTATAGGCGATGCTGCCATGCTGCTCAAAGTATCGGAGCCGGAATTGCCCAAAATCCTGAAATTCATGCAGTTGAATCCAGACCTGATTATAGAAGTTGGCGGCCACGTCAATGTGCCGTATCCTCAAGAACACAACTTCAAACTGGCTTCTTGGCAAACACCGGCTGACTATGCCATGTCGAAAGAAAAGCCTTGGAAGTACAAACTTTCGCAGGATCGGGCTGAGATGGTGTACGGATATTTGGTCAGAAACGGCATCGCCAAATTGCGGATGACCTTCAAAGGCTACCTCAACTCGCAGATGCTTTTTCCACACGCCACCTCAAAGCAGGAGCAGGAACAAAACCGCAGGGTGGAGATCAAGGTGATGGGGAAGTTGTCGGAACTGGGCGGGAAAAAAGTGGAGTGAAATGGAGTCGGTTTTGGCCATAGGCCAAACTAAAAAGCCCTCTCAGAGCAAGTCGCTCCGGGAGGGCTTTTTCATATCTGAGTGATGGCACGACTTCGAGTTATGCCACCATTTACTTCTGAATCTTACCGCACGATCGACACATCGCCCTTCAACTGTACCCGGTCGCCGTTGGCCAATTCCACATCAGCGCACCAGATGAACACGGCTGGGTCGAGCATTTTTCCGTTGAAAGTACCGTCCCAGCCGATGCGCTCCGTGTCGGTGGCACCGCCTTTGTTGAGGAAAAGCAGTGCCCCCCAGCGGTCGAACACCTGCATACTCACCACCTGCCGAACGGAGCCGGGGCTGGCGAATAGGTAGAAGCGGTCATTTTCGCCATCCTTGTTGTTGGGACTGAACACGTTGGGTGCCCAGATGTGCGGCTCATCTACTTTAAATTGAACTGTCGCACGGTCTTCGCAACCGTTTTTACTGATCACGGTGGCAGTGTAGCGGGTGTTGGTGAAAGGTTGTGCGTCCACTACGCGCATATCGCCGGTGGGTGTGATGCCCTCCGAAGGCGACCAGATGATGGTGTCGACCTGTGAAAGCGGGATGTTGAGTGTGGCGGTGAGCCGCTGGGTTTCGCCGAAGGCGATCTTCACTTCCGGCACGAGAGTGATTTCTGGTAAGATAACTTCTTGAAAAACAACAGTGTCGGCGTACTCGCAGCCGTTGGCATCCTGCACGATGATTTCGTGAAGGCCAGGGCGCAGCCCGTTGAATTGGGCGAGAGTGCCAAATGTGCCGCTTCCGTTGAGTTCGTAGCGGTAGGGGCCGGTGCCGCCCGTTACGCCCACAATGCCAATGTTGCCATTGGGATTGCTACATCCCGGCGGGTCGAGGGCGAGCGAGAGTGCGGTCGGCTCGTTGGTATTTTCCGTAACAAGGGTGGTGGCGGTAGCGGTGCAGCCGTTTTGGGAGTTGGTGACAAGCAAGGTGTAAGTGCCAGGCTGATCTACGGTCGGTGTGAAGGTGTTTTCGCAGCAAGTAAAAGGGCCGCCGCTCCACACGAAGGCGTACTGCGCCCCAGCGGAGGAGCCGGTGGCATCCAGCCCAACTTCATCGCTGTTGCAGTCGAGTTGACCGAGGGCTTTGGCCAGCGCAGTGGGCTTGGCCAGATCGGAGAGGATGGTGAGGGCGGCTGTAGTGGTGCAGTTGTTCTGATCGCTCACCGTGACGGTGTAGGTGCCGCCGGTGGCGAAGGTGGCCGCCGGTTGTGTGGCGCCGTTGGACCATTT
Source organism: Saprospiraceae bacterium (assembly GCA_043718855.1). Lineage (GTDB taxonomy): Bacteria > Bacteroidota > Bacteroidia > Chitinophagales > Saprospiraceae > M3007. The sequence continues at coordinate 2,383 of JAYSUY010000628.1, forward strand.
TACCTGATAACTGCCGGAGGCACTGGGTGTGCCGCCTGTAGCGGTAAGGTCGGCAGCCCCGGTCGGCATTTTGCAGTTGATGTGGTTTTTCACCTCAGCCGCCATGAGGAGTGCAGTGGGTTGGGTGAGTTGTGCGGTTTGGGTGGCCGTGCAACCGCTGTTTTCCGTGATGGTGACGGTGTAGGTTCCGGGAGGCAACCCGTTGATGTTCTGAGTTTTGGCTCCATTGTTCCAGAGGTAGGTGTAGGGCTGGCTGCCGCCGGTGAGGGAGGTGCCGATGCTTCCGTTGGATATACCGTTGCAGAGCGGACTGACGGCATTGAGTCCCAAATTGAGGTTGGTGGTGGTGACCGCTGCGCTGCCCGATACGGTGCCAGTGCAACCGCCCTGTGTGGCGACGCTGACCAGCGTGTAGCTGCCGGCTGCGCTGATGGGGATCAAGGCAGGGCTGGTGAACACGGTCTGGGTCTGCGGGGTGCCGTTGTCGGCTTTCCAACTGAGGTTCCAAGGCGATTGGCCGCCCAGGTTGACGCTGAGTGTGGCGGTGTTGCCCGCGATGCAGAGTGTGCCGCCTCCGCTGAGCGTGGCGGTGGGTACTTCTTGAGCCGTCACATTGGCCGAGACAACTTCGGTACTGGCACAGGCATCGGTCACGGTGACGCTGTAAGTATTTGTACCCGAAGCGTTTACGGTGAGTGAGGAGCCAGTTTCTCCATTGCTCCACTTGTACAGGATGGGGTTCAAGCCACCACTCACGGTGGGTGAAAGCACGGCGGCTTGGCCGCCACAGATGGCTTTGTCGGTCATGCTGACATTCAGCAGGGGCTTGTCGTTGATCAAAAACTCCACTTTTTGCTCGGTGCAGGAGCAGGAGTTGTTGATGGTGAGTACGATTTTTTCCACGCCCTCGGCCATGCCGTCTTGGAACAGCGTGACGGGTACCAGCACCTCGGTTTGACCCGCTGGGATGATGATGCTGGTTGGAAGTGCCGCAAAATCAATGCCTTGCAGCGCGGTGCTTTGCGGCGCAATGCTGTACGATACGGCCAGTGCGGTACTTGCGTCGCCGCTACCGCGCTTAAATTTGATGTGCGATTGGCCGCAGTTTTCGATGGCGTTGGTCTGGCTGTTGGCGTACACCGCTTCGGCCTCTACTTGGCCGCCCGCATTGAAGGAGTTGGCTTTGAGGAACACTGCGGAGCAGTATTTTTCATCCTGAATATCGGCGATGGCCAGTTTGATGTGGTATTTCTGGCAAGGCTGCACGGTGGCAGTGGCGGTAATGACCTTGGTGAAGCCATCTAATTCGATATCAGCACCGGCTACTGCTGGCCAGCCACCACAGTTGAGCGCGTCCAAGCGGTTGTTGCGGTAGTAAGTCGAGTTGTCGATGTGGTTCAGGTCGTTGATCGTGATGGGGGTGTTGGTGCCGGGCACGAGACCGATGTTGAGGGTGCCGTTGATACCGGGGCCGCTGATGAAAAAGCCGAACACGTCGTTGTAACTCGTGCCGACAAATTCGCAGTACTCCTCAGAGCCAAAAACGAACTCGAACTTGACGGTGTTGGCCGTCGGCACGAAGTCAAACTCGATTTTGGAGAGGTCGTACTGGTTGTTGCTGATCAATTTTTTCAGGTCGGGGTCGTCGGTGTTGTTGTCGGAAAAGCCCCCATCGGCATCCACAGCCGTGTTAGGTCCCGGCAGTTCGTTTACATTGCCTGTGCAGAGCACCACGCCTTCGGCAATGTTGATGCTTGATGTGCCGGTGGCGAAGGTGCCGCGCGAATCGGAGTTGCCGTAGAACGTGATGTTCGTCACATCGAAGCAGTCGCCACCGATGAGCGTGTTGCGCACGAGGCTGGCAGCAGGGGTGCCTGGGCTGACGGACAACTTGGCGACATCCGCGCCACCTACTTTTTCCTTAAATTTCTTTTTCCAAGCCTCGCTGGCACTGTCCGCATCGGGGCAGTCGGCGCAAGCGGCAGAGATGGAGAGCGGCACCAAGCCGCTGCCGCCATCCGGCTGGGCATTTACCCAAAGATCGGCGCATGGGCCATCGGCGATAAACCGCTGCTCGTTAGGTCGTTGCGCAAATTCGGGCTGCGCATCGGGCGCGAGGCTGAGTTGAGGGGATTGGCTTCCATCGGCAAATGCCGGGCTGGCGATGACCCGGTAACTGTGGCCCAGCGTGAGGCCGCAAAGTTGCAAACGCACTTGCCCCGTCGGGACATCGACGCGGTGACGGCGTTGGGCATCAGCAAATTGGACAGAAACAGTGGTTTGGGAAAGCAGGGTGGCGCACCCGCATAGGGCGGCACAGCAGAGAAGTAAAAAACAACGCATGAGGGGGACAGGTTTGGTTTACATTTTTCTCAAAAGAATGCTCAACTTTTCAATGAGAGCGGATACGAGAAAAACCGGGGCGAATGCCAAACCGCGCCAAAGCAGCGACGATGATGGGGCGTGTGGAGTGGTTTGCGGAGTAAAATTGCGGATTAAAGGCGGACGAAGGTAACTGTGCGCAGAAACGGGATGCAAGTTTTTGTAGTTAAATTTTCGCTCATCCTCAAAACGGGCGGAATGGGAGCAGGGCAAACGCATCAAAATCTGGAAGCCCCAGAGGGGCATAACATCGGTAGAAATTTGGTGGCCACAGCCAACCAGCCCCAGCGGGGCGCAGCAAAAACAGCCTACCGATGCTGCGCCCCGCTGGGGCTAAAACCTTCTGCGGCAATCTTGTCTACCGATGCTGTGCCCCGCTGGGGCTTCGACACTGCCTTCAAACCCGCTTTCAAAATTTGGTGCGTTTGCCCTAGAATGGGGAGGTAGGAATTACGGTCGCTCGCAGATTTCACAGATTTTCGCAGAACAGCCGTTCGCTGTGTTGCTTGGGGAAAATTTCAGCGGTAATCTGTGAAACCTGCGGGAGGCCTACTTCATCTAAACCTCGGAGCCACCACCAAGTCCTTCGATCCTGGCGTGTAGGCGTAAAACCCCTCGCCGCTTTTTGCGCCGAGTTTTCCAGCCGTCACCATATTCACCAGCAGCGGGCAAGGTGCATATTTCGGGTTGCCGAAGCCATCGTGCAGCACTCGGAGGATGCTCAGGCATACGTCCAGACCAATAAAATCGGCCAATTGCAGCGGCCCCATCGGGTGTGCCATGCCAAGTTTCATCACCGTATCTATGCCCTCCACATCGCTAACGCCTTCATACAGCGCGCAGATGGCTTCATTGATCATCGGCATCAGGATGCGGTTGGCCACAAAGCCGGGGTAGTCGTTCACCTCCACCGGCACCTTGCCCAGCGCCTTCGAGAGCGACATCACGGTGTCCGTCACGGCATCGGAAGTAGCGTAGCCGCGTATCACCTCCACGAGTTTCATCACCGGCACGGGGTTCATAAAGTGCATCCCGATCACCTGCTCTGGCCGCCGGGTGACGGCTGCGATCTGGGTGATGCTGATGCTCGAAGTGTTGGTGGCGAGTATGGCTCCGGCAGGGGCGTGCTGGTCAATGTCGGCGAAGATTTTGAGTTTTAGCCCCACATTTTCAGTAGCCGCTTCCACCACGAGGTCGGCCCCAGCCACACCAGCCGCGAGATCGCTGAGGGGCGTGATGCGGGCCAGCGTAGCCGTTTTTTCGGCTTCCGTGAGGGTGCCTTTTTTGATCTGGCGGTCCAAGTTGCCAGCGATGGTGGCCATAGCGCGGTCAAGCGCCGCGGGTGCTACGTCCACGAGGGTGACGGGGTGGCCGTTTTGGGCAAAAACGTGGGCGATGCCGTTGCCCATAGTGCCGCCGCCGATGACGGTGATGTGCTGCATAGTTGCTGGTTGTGGTGTGTGGATTTGGCGAGGTGTGGATTTGGTGATTTGAGTGGCGGGTAAAAAAGCGGGCAAAGGTGAAAAATCTCTGGCAGCGTGGGGGGCGGGTTTTTGAAAAAATGGTAAAAATTTAGCCGCCCTTGGACTTGTCATGTCGCAACGAAGTGGAGACATCTACACAAGCCAGAGCCTGTTCCGAAACCTCGGCCAAGAGATGCCCGGAAACTTGGGTTGTGTAGATGTCTCCACTTAGTTGCCACATGACAAGGACAGGAGCAGGCGGCTAAATTTTTACAAAAATGGATGAAAACCATGCTCAAGAATTAGCGCTGCCTTGTCAGCAACCCCCATTTCTGGGTACGGCATAAATCACGTTGCCCGAAACGGACAAATTGAACACCTTTTTTTCAATGGAGGGAAGTAGGAGTTGCCATGTTTTGCCCCGATCGGAGGAGCGGAAAATGCCGTCAGGATGGCCGCAAAAGAAGTATTCGCCCACCTTTTTGATGGAAGCAATGTTCGCAGATGGCGGAAGCCCCGCATCAATGGGCTGCCAGGTTTTGCCACCGTCGGCGGAAATGCGCACTCTCCTCGTCTCCGACTCGGTATTGTAGGTAATCGCCGCGAACCCACCCTCGATGACAGCCACGTCGATGCCCACGCCGCCTTCGGAAATCACCAAATCCCAGTGTTCGCCGCCGTCAGTGGAGCGCAAAATGCCCTGCTCGTTGGTGCAAAGGAGTACTCCACCCGACTCTACCATAGTGATCACCCAACCTCCTTCAAAGACGTGTTTCCAAGTTTTGCCATGGTCGGCGGATTTGAAAATGCCGTTGTCGCAGCCGACGAAAACGGTTCCGTCCGAAGTTTCGAAAGTGGTGCGAAAACTCTGGCCTTTCAGGTCAGAAAATACGGGTGCCCAGATATCCTTCATGATGTTTTGGAAAAAACCGTTTCGAGTACTGAGGGCATACCGCCCAGCCCGACCGGGAAAAACGTCACTTATTTGTCCAATCAGTGGAAATTCTTTTTCCCAAACAGGCGCTGCCGAGGTGATTGGGCTGCGGTACAACTCGGTGGCAAAACCTAAAAAGACTTCGCCGTTCTGCACCAAAAAACAGTCCACCGGCTTGTCGTTGGGCAGTCCCGCGCTGACATCCTGCCAAGTTAGCCCGCCGTCGGAGGATTGAAAAAGGATGTTGGCTGCTGCTGGCGGGGCTTTTTCCGGGCTTTGCTGGGCGGTGGCACTGGATGAAATGGCTAAGTCAGCAGCCTGCTCCTGCATCTGCTGACAGGCTACGAAGGATTGAGGCAAGAGCAAAAAAGCGAAAATTTGGATACGCATGACGTTGTATGGTTGGTGAAACAATGCGGCAAAGGTGCAAGCAAGCAGGTATCGGGTGGCTTTTCGGGCGTAAAACGATGTAACCGATTTGTAAAAGGATGTTTTTGGCCCCCTGACCATATAGAATTAAAATCCTCCAGCAGCCCGCTGGGCAGCCCACCGCATTTTTTTTCTCTAAAATTAAAAACAAAAAGTTGATTTTTGTCCCGCCTTCTACCCTCCACCCTCTACCTTCTACCATCGCATATGGCACGTTCTTCCTCCTCCAACTCTGGCGGCTTTTTGTTTAAAACCGGCATTTTCGCTGTGCTGGCTGGCGCGGCATTTTGGCTGTTCAACCAGTTTTCAGGAAAAAAAACACCTGATACCGCTGGCTCCATCCTAAAAACCGAGGAGCCAGCGCAGCAGCCCTCCGGTGCTGGCACAGCACCCACTACACCCGATTCCCCCTCCACGGTCCCCGAAAACATCCTGCCCGCCAGCACGACGAGCGAGGTGGTGCGCCACACTTGGTACGCGCTGTCCTACTCCGAAGACCATGAGCAGGCCGAGTGGGTAGCCTACGAACTCACCCGCGACCGCCTCAACGAAAAATGGGCGGCCCGCTCCAACAACTTTCGCCCCGACTTTGCCGTGCGTACCGAGAGCGCAACTCCCCGCGATTACGCTTCCAGTGGCTACGACCGAGGCCACCTTTGCCCGGCGGCAGACATGGCTTTTGACGAAAAAGCAATGGATGAGTCGTTCTATATGAGTAACATGAGTCCCCAAGTGAAGGCCTTCAACATGGGCGTGTGGCGCGAACTGGAGGAGTGCACCCGCGACTGGGCACGGAAGTTCAAGCGGCTCTACGTCGTCACCGGGCCTGTGCTGGCCGCCGCTCCGCTGGGGCAGATCGGGCAGAGCAAAGTGACGGTGCCCGGGGCGTACTATAAAGTGCTGTTAGCGCCCGATCAGGGCAAGGCCATCGCTTTCGTGCTGCCCAACGCAGTGAGTGAAAGCCCCGTGATGGACTTCGCTTGCTCCATCGACAAGGTGGAAAAAACTACAGGGCTGGACTTTTTCCCTCAACTCCTCAAGGGCCTGAACGAGGAACTGGAAGGCTCGCTCGACAAGGATGCCTGGCCAGTGGACCGGAAACGGTATGCAGATCGGGTGGAGAAGTGGAATACGGGTGGAAACTAACTCAGCCGCCCAATCGGCGGCAAATTCAGCAGCAACGTGTTCTCCCCAAAATACTCCTTGAACGCCAATGCGAAAGTGCCACTGCTGCTAAACCCTACCAATTCGGCGATGGCCTGTGGGGTGCCAGCGCGTTTTTCGAGCAGCACTTTGGATTTTTCGAGGCGCATCTCGCGCAGGAGTTGCACGGGTTCCTTGCCCGTTAGCACCTTGAGTTTTTTGAAATAGTGGTTTTTGCTCATCTGCAATTTTCGAGCAATGTCTTCGGGTGTGAAATCCGGGTCGGCGAGGTTCTGATCGATGGCTTCCACCGTTTGCAACAAAAAGCGGTCGTCCAGCGGTACCCGGTTTTCGCTGTAGTACAGGTGCAGGAAGCGGGCGAACAGTTCGTGTTTCACCTTGCGGGCATCCAGCAGCCGCTGCACCGTAGCGTCAAATTCGTCGTCGATTACTGGGCGGGTAAACCACGCCTCGGCACCAGCCCGCAACGCATCAAGTTTGCCCTCGTTGCCGTAGCGGTCCGTGAGCAGCACCACCGGGATGTGGTTGGTGCGCTCAGCGAGTTTGATCTGACGGGCGACTTCAATACCGGTTTTTTTGCCGTTCAAAATGGCATCGCACACCACAAGGTCGGGCAGCAGGTTGGAGGCCATTTGCAGTCCCTCATTGGGCGTGGCGGCGGTCTCAATCTGGAAGCGGTCAGCCAGCAGCGATTTCAGGTACAGCACCACCTGTCGGTTCGGCTCAATGAGCAAAGCCACCTGCTCGGGCTTCGGGCCGATATGAAAAACGTAGGGATCAGTTGAGGTACGGCTCTCCACAACAGCCTTCCCGGCGGCTTGGGCCGTAACCTCGGCGATTTGCGCAGCGGCCGTCTCTTCGGCATTGTGCTGTGCGTTGGAGCGCAACAATTCCCACTCCAACTCTTTCTTGTTCAGCAATTTGCGCCAACGGTCACTGTTCCGAAAATTGGAAAATAGCAACACCAAAAACACCAGCCCGGCTGCTCCCAGCAGCATATAAGCCCGGTCACGTTCCATGCGTACATACTTGCCCTGCTCAGTGATCTCGGCTTTGCGGAGGGCGGTGAGCGAGTCCATCTGGGTACGCATTTTCAGCGATTCGGTGCGGCGTTTACGAGCAGAAAGCGAATCCTGAGCCGTGCTGAGCAGCTGCTGGCAGGCGAGTGCAAGTTCGGGCATTTCCCAGCGGCCACATTCTTTTACCAGCGCGGTGAGCAGGGCAGATTTGGTCTCTGGGTTGGGGTCGCGGCGGGCGTCAAGTTCGGCTTCGTTGAGCAGTCGGGCCGCGCTGCGGTCGTCTTCGTTGGCCTTGTACACACCCGACATCAGGCTGAGGGCCTTGGGAGAAACGGGGATTTTATGGCGGCGCAACGCTTCTCGGTAGGCTTCCACCTCCACCTGTGCTTGCTCGTAACTGCTGGATTGCGACAGTTGCGCGATGAGCGCCAAGCGGTTGCTGAGGGAATCCTGCACGGCTTGTTTTTGGGCAAAAACCGGAGCGGCACCCCACAGGAGTATCGAAGCGAAAGTAAGAATTGGAAGCAATCGGCGCATGGGCATAGGAAAAATGAACGTTGGCAAAGGTAGCCAGTGGATTAAAGTTTACTGCTGTACACACCAAAATTTTAGGTTTCTAGGGGGTATTTCGCTGCCAGCGACTTGGGAGCCACCTCATACCAAGCAGTTTGCAGCGCGTCTTGTAGCATTTCGAGGTCAGCCGCGGCCAAATCAACATGCGTCCAGCCATGATGCCCCCACTTGTTGGGCACTGGGTAAATCACGCCTCGGCTGATGGCTGTGAAAACATCCTGATTTTCCAGCGAGAGTTTGAGCGTTGCCCGCCCAGCAGCGGCGTTCAGGGTGGCAAAGATTTTCTTTTTCACCCGAAAAGCCCTGTGCTCCATGTGCGGTGCCTCGTCCGTTTCTGGCAGTGCGAGGGCAAGTTGGCGGAAAGTATCGATGTCGATCATGGTGAAAATTTGTCGGGAGTTAGGCTTTTTGCGAAACGTCCATACAGGACAGGAATGGGGTACGGATCAAACGGATTTAACGGACCAGAGCAAATTTTCCTTAAATCCGTTTTTATCTGTTCCATCCGTTTTATCCGTGTCCCATTCCTGCCTCGTGCGGCCACATTCCCCCACCTCATCGCATCAACACCATCTTCCCAAACCCGTGCTTGAAAAAACCATCTTGCCCCTGATTTTCAAACAGTTCGAAGTCCGAGCCGTCCGATTTTTTCGCCACGATGCGGTACAGGTACACCCCGTTGGCGAGTTGGTCGCCGAACTCATCCTTGCCGTCCCAGCAAAAATCGCTGCGGTGCGTACCCGTGCGCAGCGGCCCAAACTCCGCCTCCGTGATTTCGCGCACCACCCGCCCGCTCACCGTCATGACCTGGATTTTGAAATGCGCGGGCGTTTCCGCCCCCGTCATCGTGTACACGAAGCAGGTGGAGGTGGAAAACGGATTCGGGTAGTTCAGCACATTCGAGAGCGACGACTTGGTGATCACCCGGAAACTCACCGCCCAATCCAGCGCAGCCGAAGGGTTGCCCGAAGCATCGCGCCCGTTCACCAGCAAGCGGTAGTCGCCATCGAGCGTGAAGGCAGGTCGCCACTCCAAGCGGGCCAGATTTTTCTTGGGCAGTTGGCTGGCATCGGCAGGGATGAACAGCACCTGCGGGTCGTTCGCCGCGATGCTGCGGCGCGAGCCGTCGGGCAGTTCGAGTTGCAACGAAAACGTAGCCGTATCGCTCAGCGCGAGGTAGGGGCTGTCGTCTTTCAGCGACACCACGATCACTGGTTGTGGCGACACGATGTCGCCGTCCAGCAGGTGAGCACCATCGAACGTGACATCCAGCAGCGGGTTGCGGCGGTCGCGGCCAACATAAAAGTCGCGCACTGCCACGTTGTTGAAGTGGTACAGTTCCGGCTGGTCACCGTTCGGGTTCACATCCACCACCCAGCGTTGTGGCCCGGCGATGCTGAGCGTAGGAGCCTGAAAATCAAGATTTAAACTGCCGCCTACGGGTAGCGAACCGTAACGCCGAAGCACCTCCGTGCCGCCCGTGCCGCCATTTTCGATGCGAAATTTGACGAGCAAACTGTCCATCGGCGCGTCCGACACATTGACGAAAGCAATGGCCGCCCGCAGCATTTCGCCCTGCTGCAAGGTGTCG
>JAYSUY010000629.1:0-4086 GCA_043718855.1 Saprospiraceae bacterium
TACCCCAGTTCGCCGTCCACGCCACCTACGAAGCCAGAAAAAAACGAAAAAACATCAAAGAACTTTATGAGTGTTAAATTCTCCCGAACGCATATGCGAACACTCGGGATGGCTCATCTTATTTTTAGCCCATTGAAACCTGGTTATTTCACCAAATCGACGCTCAATCCAGTCATAAAAGTGAAATGCTCGTAGGCGATGTCACCCACGATGAGACCCTCGTTGACGTAGCCGAGGCGGGTGTAACGCATCTCAAACATCAGCCCAAAACGACGCCACTTGGGGTTGATGCCTCCACCAATGGACCAACCACCCTGCGGATCGGGCTTGATTTCAGTTCGATAGGTTTGAGTGAAAGTGTAGGTGTCTGAGTAGTTTTTGCCTTTTTCAAAACTGAACACGGGGCCAGCAAAGACATAAGCGGGCATTTTGATCGGGCCTGCCTGAGCCAACATGAGCCGGTATTCGGGCAACAGGGCAATGTTGAACCTTTCGCTGTACAAGTTGCCGAGCACAAAGTTGGAAAGGCCTTGCGAAGGCTGCTCAGTGTTGAAAGAAGTGCGGTATGCGCGGTAGTTGCCGTCCAGCCGGAGGTGGAAATTTTTAAAAATTTTGGCATTGAGCGCTACACCAAACTGAACATTGGAGATGGTGTCGAAGTAAGTGCCGGTCTCTCGAACGGACTGGCCGTTGTCCTTGATGAGGCCTTCGCTGAAATTGCCCCCTACTTGAAATTGTACTTGGAGCCGCTGAGCATCAGCGTTTTGTAAAGAAAAAAACAGTGCGACGAGTGTAACCCAGAGGGTAGATTTGACAGATTGGAAATACATAACTTGTGTCGGGAAGTGATGGTGATGAGAAAATCAGGAGCCGCAAATCGTTTCCGATTGCGGTGGGACAAAGGTAGAATCTGCCTCTGCCGCGCAAGTCTCGACTTCTGCAAATCAGGCATTTATTTTTATCGAATACCAAGATTTTACCCCAAATCTCGGCAAGCCCGGTACAAGTCCTGCCAGCCCTCCCGCTTTTTCACCACCGTTTCGAGGTACTCCTGCCACACCATAGCGTCGGTGCTGGGGTCTTTCACCACCGCCCCGGTGATGCTGGCCGCCATGTCGCGGGCGCGGAGTTCGCCATCGCCGAAGTGGATGGCCAGCGATTGGCCCTGGTGGATGACCGAGATGGCCTCGGCGGTGCTGAGCGTGGCGGTGGGGCTTTTGAGTTTTTCACGGCCATCCTCGGTTTTGCCGCTGCGCAATTCGCGGAAGATGGTGACCAAGCGGCGGATTTCCTGCACTGGAGCGGCTTCGGGCGGCAGTTCGAGCGATTTGCCGAGGGCAGCGACGCGGTTTTGCACGATGCCCACTTCCTCATCAAGTGAGGCGGGTAGGGGCAGCACGACGGTGTTGAAGCGGCGGCGGAGGGCAGAGGAAAGTTCGTTCACGCCTCGGTCTCGGTCGTTGGAGGTAGCGATCAGATTGAAGCCCCGGTTGGCCTGCACCTCGGTGTTGAGTTCCGGCACAGGCAGCGTTTTCTCTGAAAGCAGGGTGATGAGCGTATCCTGCACGTCGCTGGGGATGCGGGTGAGTTCTTCCACGCGCACGAGTTTGCCGTCGCGCATGGCAGCCAGTACCGGGCTGGCCACGAGGGCATTTTCGCTGGGGCCTTCGGCCAGCAGTCGAGCGTAGTTCCAGCCGTAGCGGAGGCTGTCCTCGTTCATGCCCGCCGTGCCTTGCACCAGCAGGGTGCTGTCGCCGCTGATGGCGGCAGCGAGGTGTTCGCTCACCCAAGTTTTAGCGGTGCCGGGTACACCGAGTAGCAGCAGGGCACGGTCGGTAGCGAGGGTCGCCACGGCGACTTCCATCAGCCTGCGCTGGCCAAAATACTTCGGTTCGATGGCCACATCGCTCGCTTTGCCGCCCAGCAGGTAGGTGACCACCGCCCAAGGCGAGAGCCGCCAGCCCTCGGGGCGTGGGCGGTCATCAGTGGCAGCGAGGGCGGCGAGTTCGTGGGCGTAAGTGGCCTCGGCGTGGGGGCGGATAACGGTCATTTAACGAGGAAGTATGAAGTATGAACGAAGAGGGGAACGAGGAACTATGAGGTGTGAACTATGAGCGAGGAGAGGGAACTACAAATAAAGGGCTGGAAATGAGAAACTTGAATAATAAACAAGGGGTATGCGAGTGGGGCTGTGGGGGGAGGGAGCATAGTTCATAGTTCATACCTCATAGTTCCTCGTTCATACCTCATACCTCATAGTTCATAGTTCCTCGTTCATCTCATCGCTCCTCCGTTACCTCCCAAGTATGGTCGCCGAGTAGCCGGACGGTGGACAAATATTCGTAGGGCGCACGGCGGCCCCACTCTTCGGGCGACACCATCGAGAGGACGTGCGAGCCGTCCGTTTTTCGCTGGTAGAGGTAGTAAATGTGGTGGATGACGGGCTGAAACGGGATGTCGGCTTGGTAAATCATCTCTGATACCGACACGCGCTCGCCCAACGACTTAGCCTGCTGCACCAGCGTTTCCATCTGGCGACGCAACTGCTCCATCTGGCGGTCGGTCTGGTCGTACATGGCCGTCATGGCGTTGCCCCTGATGCGGCCCTTGTCTTCGGGGCGGATCACCGCGCCACCTGCCGTGTGGGCGTAGGGCAGTAGTCCTGGGTTTTCGGCTACTTTGTCCTTGTCAATCGGGTTGACGAAAGCGTCGTTGGAATTTTCTTGCATAACTGATGACCGTAAACACTCTTGCCGTGGGCTTGTTTGGATTTTTTCAAAAACTTAGACCCGCTCTCGATGCGCATGACTTGGCTTCTGCTGTTTCAACTCTTCCTCCTCCATTGCAAACACCAGCCTGTGGCAACATTCGACCCGCCCACCGCGCCCGGCGCCACGCCGCCGGTTTTTACAGAAAAGGTGGACATCCTCGCGCTCGGCGACTCGTACACGAAGGGCGAGAGTGTGCCGTGGGTGCAAAATTTTCCCAACCAACTCGCCGACAGCCTCCGCGCTGAAGGCCGTACAGTGGCCACCCCACGCAACATCGCGCAAACGGGCTGGCGCACCGACCAACTGCAATCTGCCATCCAAAATTCTGCAAATCAAGACATTGCAGACAGCACGTTCAGCATTGTGACACTCTGTATTGGCGTAAACAACCAGTATCAGGGGGCCAATTTTGACACCTACAAAGTGCAGTTCGAGCAACTCTTGCAGACTGCCATCCAGCGGGCTGGTCAACGCCCGAAGCGGGTGGTCGTGCTGTCCATACCAGACTGGGCTTACACCACTTACGGGAAAAATTTCTCCTCCAACCCAGCCCAAATTTCTCTAAAAATTGACCAGTACAACGCCGCCAACCGCGCTATCTCCGAGCAGTACGGAGTGCAATACATCAGCGTGACCGAGGTGTCGCGTCAGGGTTTGGTCAAGCCCGATTTGGTCGCCAGCGATGGGCTACACCCTTCGAAGCAGCAGTACACCGCTTGGGTGAAACTGATGCTTCCGGTGGTGAGAGCGCAATTGAAATAACTTGGTGGACTGGTGATTGGTTGACTGGTGATTGGACACCAGATTCAAATCAAAAACTTCCCGTTTTCGTAAATTTTTTCTCCATCGGCCCATATTTCGCCGCCCTGCGTCATGTCCGTGATCATATCCCAGTGTACCGGCGATTCATTTTTGCCGCCCGTTTGCAGGTAGCTCTGGCCGATGGCCATGTGGATGGTACCGCCTATTTTTTCATCAAACAGGATATTTTTTGTCATCTGCTGGATGTCGTAGTTGGTTCCGATGGCGGCTTCGCCAAAACGCCGGGTACCGGGCATTTCAAAAATAGTGTCTAAAAAATCCTTCCCGCGCCGCGCTTCCCAGCGCTCAATGAAACCATCCTTCACCCACAGCGTCACGCCTTCCACCTCGTTGCCCTGATAGATGCAGGGGTAAGAGAAATGCACCGTGCCGTTCACGCTGTCCTCCACTGGGCTGGTGTACACTTCGCCCGAAGGCATATTCGTCTGGCCGTCCGAATTCATCCAGATGCGGCCTTTTGTGGAAAACTTGATGTCTGTGCCTGACCCAAGAT
>JAYSUY010000630.1:0-4083 GCA_043718855.1 Saprospiraceae bacterium
CTGTTCTCCTCCGCCCCCATCAGCAGCGACACGCCGCTCGTGCGCAGCGCGCTGGCTGGCCTGAAAACACCGTTCAACGGACTCATCGGCAGCCGCCCCTCTGTACAGGAATACGCTGATATGCAAGCAGATAGCGCGGGCAACCTCATCGGTGTGTTCAAGCGCTGCTACGGCTTCATTGCCGATGGACAGTGGAACCTCATCACGGGCTACAAGGTCGGCGACATGGCGACCGAGTGGATCGGGCAGGTGCAGTTCGCGCCCGAACTCATCGGCTTCATCGAGGGCGCGCCGCCCGTGCCGAGCGAAAACCTGACCACCCAATCGGTGGACAACATCGGCGATCAGGACGATTACAACCAAGCCAGTTTTGTGGAATTGGTGGAGGCCGAAGAGACCACCTACACCTACGCTTCCACACGAGACGCGGGTTTCGATATGTCGCTCGAAGCCAAGTTGGGGCTGGACATTGACGTGGGCGTTACCGTAGGCTTCGGCGGATTCGTGGACACGGTGGACATCGAAGGGCAGGTGGGCGCAAAAATCGCCTTCGAGCAGTCGTTGAGTTGGTTGGACAACGCGACCACCAGCGTGGGCCGCAAGGCGGGCAAATCCACGAGCGTGGAGTTGCGCGGGCGTTTCCCCCAACAGTCCGACACGACGGAAGCCGCAGAGCGGCGCTTCATGCCCGACAACGTGGGCCAAGCCCTCGTGCGCTCGGAGACCGCCGACGTGTTCGCCCTCCGCTTGCTGCGCAACGGGGCGCTCATTTCCTTCCAGATGAAGCCCAACCCCGACATCCCGAAGGACTGGAACATCATTTCCTTCCCCATCAACCCGACCTATACGAAGCAGGGCACGCTGGACGGGAAAGTCGGCTTGGTCCCCGACGAGCACTACCCCAACGCGCTGACGTACAGCCCCGAAAGCAGTTATTTCAGGCCAGTGGAAGCGTACAAGTTGAAGAACAAAATCAACCGCGCCGAGACGGATTTGAAGACCTACTTCGAGCAGTACGCCGCCCGGCTGCTCGGCAACCTGCCCACCGGGCTGCCCCTGCCCCAACTGCACAAACGCAACATTGTCAACACTTACGTCTGGACAGCCGACGGCGGTTTCTTTGCCGAAACCCTCGAAACGATGGACTCCAAGGAGGAAGTCATCGGCGGCGGGTACGACTTCAAAGGCATGGCGGGCGCGTACGCTGAACTCGAAATTGACATCGCTGGCCTGGGCATCGGGCTGGAATTAGAGGCCCTGCTCGGCGGCCACTACAAACAGACGGTCACTAAGGCCCGCGCCTCCAACTCCGCTTTCGCCCTGAACGTGAATTTGGACAAGGTGGAGCGCGACATTTTCCACCTCGACCCGGTGCGCAACATCCCTGTGAAGCAGCCCGGCAAGGTGGACGCTTACCGCTTCATGAGTTTCTACTTGGAGCCGGAGAGCGAGCACTACGAGGCGTTTTACGGCAAAATCGTAGACCCCATCTGGCTCAAACAGAGCGACGACCCGGCAGCCGTAGCCCTGCGCGGCGCACAGCAGCCGGGCAAAAAGCCGCCCTGCTGGCGCGTCATGCACCGCGTCACCTACATCAGCCGGGTGCTGCCCCCGCTCGACCTCACGGCACCGCCTTCTTTGGAAAAAACGCTGCAAACCCTCGACATCGACAGCAACTACGAACTCATCAAACTGCTCGAACCCTATGTGGCCGACCAACTGGGCGATGCCGCGAAGTTCTCCGCAGCCATCGAGGACACGCTCACGCGCTTGCAGCCCGAACTCCTGCCACACAAGGCCGAAGTGCAGCAGTACCTTAGCAATTATTTCAGCGTAGCCGGAGTGGAAGGCGACGACAACAGCGCGGGCGTATCTGACCGCGCCGCGCCCAACCAGCCGCCCATCGTGAACGCCGGAGCCGACCAGCCGTTCCGCCACATGGAAGAGGTGACCGAGTTGGAGGCGACCGTGATTGACGACCGCCTCGACCGGGTGGAGGATATTTTCGTGACTTGGGAAAAAGTGAGCGGCCCCGACAAACCTGTGGTTTTTGGAAAACCCAACGCAGCCAAGACGAAGGCAACGTTCACAAAACGAGGCCGTTACGACATGCGCCTCACTGCCAGCGACGGCACCTTGCAGGCCAGCGACACCGTTACGGTCATCATCAACGAGCGACCCGTCATCAGCGCAGGAGCCAAGCAGGAGGTGGCTGCCGCCAAAGATGCCAGCGGCAAACCGGTGTTGAAAACCAAACTCGCGGGGGGCATCAGCGACACGGGCCTCGGCGATCCAGAGACCGGAACCGTCAAGGTGAAATGGTCGAAAAAAAGCGGGCTCGGCACAGTCGCGTTCACTGACGAAAGCAAGTTGGACACCGAAGCGACCTTCCCCGGTCGCGGCCACTACCTGCTGCAACTCAGCGTGGACAATGGCACCTTCACCAGCACCAGCGAGGTGCTTGTGGCCGTAGCCGCCCGCGTTGACCGCGACCTCCAAGCCTTGTATGCTTTTGAGGAAAATACGGGGCAAAACGTGCGCAACGTGAGCGGTACAGGAACAGATTTGGACTTGCAAATCGCTGATGTACAGAAAGTAGCGCGTGGCGCAGGTTTGTTGAAAATCAATGCCGCCACCTCGCTCAGCACCAGTGTCGCAGCCGCCAACCGCCTCAGCGACGCGCTCAAAAAAAGCGGCGAGATCAGCCTCGAAGTCTGGCTGCGCCCCACTGCCGCCGATGTGCAGGGCCTCAACCGCATCCTCACGCTTTCGGGCGGCCCAACGGCCCGCAACTTCACGCTGGGGCAAAACGGCAACAGTTTCCAGTTCCACCTGCGCACCGACACCACCGATGCAAACGCAAGCAACAAGGCCCTCGCAGCCAGCGGCAGCGCGGTGGCTGGACAACTGACGCACCTCGTCGTCACCCGCGACGCGAGCGGCCTCGTGCGGATGTACGCCACCCCCCAGCCCGCAAATTTATCTGCGGGGAATACGGTTGCAATGGTCGCCAACCGCATGGTCGGCGGCAGTTTCGCCACCTGGGCCACCGATTTCAAACTCGCCCTCGGCGACGAGGTGGGCAACGGCCCCGGTCGCGCTTGGCTCGGCGAATTGCACTTGGTGGCGGTGTACAGTCGGGCATTGGATATCAGCGAGATACAGCAGAATTTCGATTTTGGAGCCAACACCAACCTGCCACCCGTAGTGTCTGCCGGAGGCGATCTGGTAGTGAATTGGGGCGACTACAACTGGGCTAATCTGGGGTCGAACAAGCGCGAGATTGACCTCATCGGGAGCATCACGCACGACCGCGCCGATGCCGGAGAGGTGACTTGGGAACAGGTAGGCGGCCCACTCATAAAAGAGGAGGATCAACCTGGGAAAACGCCGCAAACTAAATTCAAGGTGACTCAAAAAGGCCGCTACGTGTTCCGCCTGACGGCAGACGATGGCAGCCTGACGACAAGCGACGAAACGACCATCACGGTGAATTGCCAGCCCCATGTGGAGATTACCAGCGGGGCGCAAAAACTGGCCGGCCCGAAGGTCGAAGCCAGCCTTGAGGCAAAACTTTTGGATTCCGGCCTTGCGGTGGAATCTGTCGACAGCAGCAAATCTATGACCTTCAAGTGGAGCAAAACTGGCTCGCCTCCGGTGCAAATCCAAAATGCAGACCAACTGTCGGCCAAAGCCCCGTTCACTGTGAAGGGGCTGTACCAGATCAAATTGGAGGTGGACAACGGCGTAAAATTAGAGGGTAGCAACGACCTTCTCAAAGCCACCGCCACCTTCGACATCACGGTCAACGATATGCCCGTGCTGCGAGCAGCCGATGCCGCGCCGGTGGTCACGCTGCCCACCAACACGCTGGAAGTCAAGGGCATTGTGGAAAGAACCGGCCTCGGCGACCCTAAAGACAACCTGAGTACCCGCTGGACTTTGGCAGAAGGCCCCGTCGGCGGCACGGTGGCTTTCGCCAACGACCAGGAACTGACGACCACCGCCAGATTCGACAAAGGCGGCCTCTACATCCTGAGCCTCACGGCCACCAACCCGGACAACCCGACGCTCACGACGAGT
>JAYSUY010000064.1:0-2399 GCA_043718855.1 Saprospiraceae bacterium
ACGACACCAGCCCGTACACCACGCCGCTCGCCCCGATGTGCGACACAGGCCGCGCAAACACCCACACCGACAGCCCAGTGAGCAGGTAAATCATCCAAAATGCCCGCATCGCCACCTTGCGGTAGAAGTATAGGCTGATGACGGACAGCGCCAACATCGGGATGGAATTGGAAATGAGATGCTCCCAACTGCCGTGTACCAGCGGCCCGGTGAACACCCCGCGCAGCCCCCACAGCCGGCGCGACATGATGCCATACTCGCCGGGATCGAACCCAACGCCGTCCTGATACAGGTGAACGGCCCACATCAGCGCAACAAAAAGCAGGGGAAATCGGACACTGTCGGTAAAATGCCGACGGGTCATTTCAAGGCTATCACTTTCACTATCAATGATGTGGTGCATGTGGGGAAATGTGGTCAATGTGGGGAATGTGGGGAATGTGGTCAATGTGGAGGAATGTGGTCAATGCAGCGGAATTTGGATACCCAAGCCAAAAGCCGCACCAAAACCGGGCGACGACTGCAAACTGGGTACCAAGCGCAAACTCAGGTCTTCGCTGACATCGAAATTGTAGAGTTGCGCATCTACGTAGGCATCCGTGATGCTGAGCAGGTACACCAAACCCAGCCCGAGGTAACTTTGTTCGGTGTACTTCCGAGCACGGTCGCGGTAAACGCGCAGAGTTTCTACATCCACCGTTTCAAACTTGGGGTCGGTCACCTTCGTGTTGGGGTCATCATCCACCTGCGCTTTGTAGTTGATGCTGTACTCGCTGAACGTGGAGGCGTTGTCGTAAGTCCACCAAGCCATGCCACCGATGGCACCGTACACGATGGGCAATTTCCACCACTTCTTGTTGTATGCCTGCCCCGCACCCGGTATCACCGCTGCCAGCAGCACCGCCTTGCGCGGGTTGGGGTAGTTTTTTTTAAAAAATTGGATGGGGTCGGGGCTGTGTTTTCTAATAAATTGTAGCGGCCCCCTGCGTTTTTGAGCAACAGGCTGGGCAGAATCCACCCGCGCCAAAGCCGCCGAATCAGGCAGCACGAGGATGGTGCTATCCGGCTGCTGGGCGCTTGCCGCTGGGGCATTCAGCCAAAAATAAAAAAAGGCCGCGAGTGCGACCAGGCCGAAACCGTATTTTTTTGGACGTAAAATCATATCGTGGGGAAGAATTGAGGTCAAAATTACGGGTTTGCTCCAAAATCCAGCATGGAGGCCTACATCTCTCCCACTCAGGCCACCCGCTGTCCGTTCGGCACAGGGCGTTCGGGCTGGAGCAGGGTAATTTCTTTGTCGTCGCCCACGAGGCCCAGCACGAGGCATTCGGAGAAAAAGTTGGCAATCTGCTTGGGCGGAAAATTCACCACCGCGATGACCTGCCGCCCCACCAAATCCTCCTTCGCGTACAGCCGGGTGATCTGCGCCGAACTTTTCTTGATGCCGTGTTCGCCAAAATCAATGCGCAACTGATACGCCGGGACACGCGCCGCCGAGAAATCGCTTGCCTCTAAGATGGTGCCGACGCGCATTTCTGCTTTTTCAAATTCTTGCCAAGTGAGCATGGTGGGTAAGGATAAACTATGAACGAGGGACTATGAACGGCGAACCGCTCAATCTGTTGAATCACAATAATTTGGCTTGGCATCTGGGGGTTTATCATTTCTACTTCATCGCTCATCGTTCACTAAAAACCGCCACGCCCAGTCTGCGCACTCGCCCGCGTAGTCCACCCCGATGCGCGGCGTAGTGATGATTTTTTCGGGCAAAACCACCTCACCCCGGTCTTCGATCCACACCGGCGAATCAGCGGCCAGCAGGCTCTGGCCCGTCCAACGCGTCGTCAGGCCGAGGGCCTGCGTCAGAGTGCCGGGGCCGCTCGTCAGCGTAGGCGAGAGCCGCTTGGCCTTGCGGCGTTCCAGCATAATCTCCACACCTTCAACGGGTTCGATGGCGCGCACCAGCACCGCGTGGGCCATGCCCTCCGGCCCCGTCACCACATTGAACAGGTGGTGAATGCCGTAGCACAAGTAAATGTACGCCCGTCCGCCGGGCTGAAACATCACCTCCGTGCGCGGCGTGCGGCGGTTGTTCCAAGCATGGCAGGCCCGGTCATCTGGCGCACGGTAGGCTTCCACCTCGGTGATGCGCCCCGCCGTCAGCAGGCCGTCGAACTCCGTCACTAATACCTTGCCCAGCAGGTCGCGGGCCACTTGCAGCACGTCGGTGCGGAGGTAGAAATCAGCCTTGAGCGTCACGGGCAGTTATGAGTGATGAGTTATGAGGTGCTGTTGATTGCGCGGCGAGGCTGTCCAAAAAAAACTTCGCCGCCCAATTCGGGTAGCGCAGCCGAAGGTACGGCCCCCAAAGCGGAGCAGAGCCTGGCAGCCCGCCGTGC
>JAYSUY010000631.1:0-11896 GCA_043718855.1 Saprospiraceae bacterium
CCCCCCCCCCGCCACAAACGCGCCGGGGGGGTTGGGGGGCCGGGGGTGGGGTTGATCACTGGTGGCCGCGATGCCATGCTCCGCGTCTGGAACTTCAAACTTCAAACTTCAAACTCCGAACTTTTACCCGCCCACTGGTTCACCATCAACCACCTCGCTTTTTCTCCCGATGGGAAATGGCTTGCCACTGCCAGCCGTGACAAAACCATCAAAATCTGGGACGCTGCCACGCTCGAACTGCTGAAAGTGATGGATACTCTGCGACATGGTGGCCATGTAAACTCAGTAAACCGGTTGCTGTGGCTGGCAGATGGGACGCTGGTGTCGTGCGGTGATGACCGGGCGGTGATGTGGTGGGCGATAAATCCTTGATTTTTCGGTTCTTTGCTCACGCTAATTTTCGAGCAAACCCGCCATGAACAACACCGTCTTCCACCGTCTTTCCCATTTTCTCACTACCGGCAGCCCACGTCAGCATTTGCTGGCCCTCGTCGCCATCTGGTGCGTTGCGATTGTTATCGTCAACCCGATGGGCGATTTTCCGCTCAACGATGACTGGGCCTACGCCCACAACACCTACGCGCTGGCCCTCGAAGGCCGCTGGTATTTCAGCGATTGGCCAGCCATGACGCTCGTGGCACACACCGTCTGGGGGGCTTTTTTCTGTAAAATTTTCGGCGCGTCATTTACCGTGCTGCGGTTTTCCACGTTGCTGCTGGCGGCAGCAGGTGCGGCGGGTTTTTATCAACTGCTGCGCTGGGCTGAGGTGTCGCCACGTCGCGCTTTTTTCGGCGCGTTGTTGCTGATGTTCAATCCCTTGTGGTTCGTATCGGCATTTAGTTACATGACCGAAGTGCCGTTTTTGGCAGCGCTGATTTGGGCTACGCTTTTTTCGCTCCAAGCAGTGGAGACGCGCCGCACCGACCACCTGTTAGCGGCCATCGGCCTGACACTCTGGGCCTGTATGATCCGCCAGTTGGGCCTGCTGCTGCCGATGGTTTTTGCGCCGCTTTTTCTCTACCACAACTGGCTTGGTCGCCGAAGCCCCGGCGAAGGCGGCCCCAACTTGCGCCTCATCTTGCGCCATTTGCTGATGGCCATACTACCATTTGCCGTGTGTTTCGCCTGCGTGTCGGGGTTTGAAGGCTGGCTGCGCGATACGGACCAAACGCCCGAAGCCTACACCAGTTTCGGCAGTTTGGTGGATGCGATCAGGTTCAACACCGAGTTGGTGAAAACGGTGGCTGAGCGCAGCGGCATCATCTTGCTTACGTTGGGTCTTTTCTTGTTGCCGTTGACGGTTGCTGCCTTTCGTCCGGGGATGTTCCAAAAGCCAGAGCGATTTGGTTTTCAGCAAATTATGCTGCTGATTGTTGTGTTGCTGGTGCTCATTGCGGTGGGTGTGGGCTGGCGTGATTTCCCTACGGGCAACGTTTTTTACAACCTCGGCTTGGGTGCGGTGGTGCTGAAATCTGTCCCGATGGACGACCCTGCACTGTTCCACCTGTCGGGTTTTTGGCTTGTTTTGCTGAAATGTGTTGCCGCGCTGAGCGCAGTTGGCATGTGCTTTTTGATCTGGAAAAATACGGCAAGTGGCAGCAGCCGTACCCGGTTGGCGCGGCTGCTGGCCGTCGGCGTAATCGGTGCGTACTGGGCGTTCTCTTGCCTCAACTGGCTGCTCATCGACCGCTATGTGCTGCCGCTGCTGCCGTTTGTGGTGCTGTTGGCCTCACCCCCGGCCCCTCTCCAACATGGAGAGGGGGGAAGCGACTTGTCCGATGACGTTCTGCGTCGTGGCGCCCCTCTCCATTTTGGAGAGGGGCCGGGGGTGAGGCTCCTCCTCCTGCTCGCCCTCTTTTCCATCGCTGGTACCCACGACTATCTGGCTTGGAACCGCGCCCGCTACGCAGGCTTGGATCAATTGGCTGCGCAGGGCATAAAACCGGAGCAGATTGATGGCGGATTTGAGTTCAACGGATTCCACCGGGCAGGGCCGAACCGCAGCCGCGAAGGCTGGCAGAAATCTTGGTGGTTTGTAGGGGACGACGAGTGGGCGATGTCCATGCATGGTGTTTATGGCTACAACCTGGTGAACGCGGTGCCATACCGGCGGTGGCTGCCGTTCGGCACCGACAGCATTTGGGTCAATCGGCGCAAGCCCGCTTTTGTGAAGGACTCGCTGTGGTGCGGCATGGAGGCCATGACCGCCGATACCGCCGACTATGTGCCGGAGGCGGGCAACCTGCGCCCGAGCAATGCCCGCACCCGCTCCGATGACCGGGCGTTCAGCGGACGCTGGTCGGCCCGCACACACAAGGGCCAAGCCTATGGCGTGACGACGCTGCTGGACACTTTCCGCCCCTACGACCGCTTCGTGATCCGGGTGTGGCGCTACCCAGCCAACTCGGTGCCGGGCATCGTGCTGGCTGCCGATGATGGCGACAAGTTTTGGGCAATGGAAACGGAGTTTTCGCCGCGCCCCGACAGTGCGGGCTGGCGGATGCTGGAACTGCAAGGTTCAATACCCGAAAAGGCGGTAGGCCAAAAAGGCAGGGTATTCGTCTGGAACAACTCCGACCGCGACACGGTGTGGTTCGATGATTTCCGGGTGTGGAGGTGGCGGGCGGTAGAAAAATAACACTACCCATGAAAACAGCAACCCTCGTTTTTTGCCTTCTGATATCCCTCGTCTTGCTCGCGCAAGGCCAGCGACCATTATCTCAGTACATACTCGACTGGTCACCCAAACGTGGCCAAGTCACCCTGACCTGCCGAGACACGCCCCAACGCGCAGCACAGGTGTTCGATGTGCAAAACCTTGACAAGCAATCGCTTGCCCGTGTACTGAATGTGTCAGCGAACACCAAAGCCTTACTCTACATCCACTGTTGGCTGGGCGAAACCCGCTTTTTTCACCGCCGCAGCATGGGCTGGCTGAGCCATGCGCTGCAAGCCTCGGTGGACACTGCGCCTGTCGTGCTGATCGCTTTGCGCTGGCCGAGTGGCAAGCCGGACTATCGCCACAGTGCGAATCGGGCGGGCAGAAAAGGCGCGGGAGCAGCGCCCCTGCTGCGGGCACTGGGCGAGGTGTTCCCCGACGGGCGGCTCGATGTGTTTTGCCACTCGATGGGCAATCGGCTTTTTCAAGGTATGCTTGCCGCTCTGGAGTCTCGCCCCCTTCTCCCCTCTCCGTTGGGAGAGGGGCCGGGGGTGAGGCCCCCTACTCTGGGTCGCGTCGTGCTGTTTTCGCCCGATGTGGACGCGGACGTTTTTTGTACCGATTTTGAACGCCTCGCAGCCGTAAGTACGGGCGTGTACCTGTACAAACACCGCCGCGACCGTGCGCTCTGGTTCTCGCAACGGCTCCTCCATCGCTCCCGCTTGGGTCGCTCCGGGCCGACGGCTTTGCCGGAGGGCGTGGTGCTGGACATCACGGACATGAGCCACTTGCGCAGTTTCTCGAACCACACGCATTTTTCAAAAAAGGTGGTGCAGCAGGACTTGGGGCGGGTATTTGGGCTGGGCGAGCGGGCGGATTTTTTAAGAAACCCCAACCGGGTGTGGACTGCCGATATTGAGCAAGATTGGGTTGTGGACATCCCCTCGCTGGAGGACGAATGGGACGAGGGCATCACGACGCTCAAACTCCTGCGCACGAAACAGAGCGAAGTCTACTGGTCAAGTTCTTACCTCGCTGACCTCGTGTTCCAAGCGGCTTTGCGAGGCAACCTGCCCATTTTCAAAGACCCGCACTGCCAAGTGCCAGCCGACCCTTTCGGGGTTTATCCCGACAGGGACACCATCATCGGTTTTGACCCAGAAACCTACGAGGAGAAAAAGCAGGTGGTGTATGTGGAGCCTGTTCCCTCTTGGGATTTCAAGTTCTGGCGGCTGCGGCAGGTGCTGACTTACCGAGCCAAAACTGCGACTTGGAGCACTCAGGTTCAGGCCGTTGCACCGCTTATTTTGGTGAAAAACGCGGCGGGCGACTCCATCGGCCTTCGCCCGCTGTTCTGGTTTCGACCCAACGACGAGCGGCCCAAACTGACTTCCAAGCACATCGTGTGGGCCAAAGAGATGGTGAACAAGCAGGCTAGAACCGAGGTGCCGCTCACCGTTTTCAAGCACATGAAAACCGTTGGCAACATCCCCGACTTGCTGCTGCACCTGCAAGAGGTGCTGGAAAAAAGGATGGACGTGCCGCTCTACAATTCTGCGGGGGACGGGTTGTTGAGTCCCGAAAGGCGACGCTCCTTGATCACCCGCATAGACACCGTGATTTGCCCAGTTTCCAGAGAGCCTTACGAAGAAACCCACTGCGCCGTGTACCATGATATGCTGCGCCTCACCCACTACCTCCGTTTGATGCAAACTTGGTACTGGGACGAACGCCGCCACCGCCTCTTCATCTGCTTGGATGCTGTGGCACCGCTGACGGACGCGCTGGATAGTGAGGGTAATTTTCGGTTTCGAAGGCCGCTGTTTTACTGGCGGGCGCGGCGATAACTCACCCGCCCAGCCGCTGCTCCAACGCCTCCTCGTCAGCCTCCTCAAAAATCGGCTTGTGGTGACTGCGAGTCACCCGGTGAGTTTCAGCGGTTTCGAAACATGAACCAAATGATGTACCTTAAACGCGAAATAAGTGGCTCGCCAAAATTAGTTTGGGTTATTTCGCAAAAGCGCTGAGGCGCAAAGTCTTCATTATCAAAATTTTGTGCCTCTGCGCCGTTACGAGATATTTGTGTCGTGGTACTTACTTCTCCACTTCGTCTCACGGTTGGATCGCTGCCAGCCTTTCATTCAAAGTCCTACAAGATGAAAAACTTCTTTTCCCTCCTCCTATTCCTCTCGGTCGCGCTCATCGTATCCGCCCAGCCCGGCTTGCTGGATGCCAGTTTCGGCACCGCTGGCCGAGTATCGGTCGCCGCCAGCACCTTATTTGATGAAGCCAAAGCGGTTGTTTTACAGCCAGATGGCAAGATCATTGTCGCTGGCCGGGCCAAAGTGAACGGAAGTTATCGCGTTGCCCTCATACGTCTGCTCCCCGACGGATCTTTGGATCCCAGTTTTGGTACAGCAGGCAAAGTGGTCAAAGCCATCGGACTGAACAATGACGAAGCCTATGCCGTGGCCCTACAGCCAGATGGAAAGATCGTGGTCGCTGGCCGAAGTTTCAACGGAGTAGATTTTGATGTCGCGCTGCTTCGCTACCACCCGAATGGTGCTTTGGACAATAGTTTCCACGCCACCGGCATCGTCACCACGGCGATAGGCCCAAGCAATGATGAAGCATACTCCGTAGTGATTCAGGGTGATGGAAAAATTGTGGTAGCGGGACACGCAGAGAATGGCACCGATGCCGATTTTGCGCTGGTTCGCTATCTGGCCGATGGAACGTTGGACGGCAGTTTCGGCTCGGCTGGCATTGCTCGCACCGATTTCAGTGCGCACGACGACAAAGCCTTGGCTATGGGCATACAGCCGGACGGAAAAATCACGGTCGCAGGCTGGACGTTCAACGGAGTCGATGAAGACTTTGCGGTGGCTCAGTACCAGAGCGACGGCACTTTAGACCCCACATTTCACAACGATGGTCGGCAAACGACGGACTTCACGGTTGCTCCCGCTAATTATCACGATTATGGGCAAGCCTTGGCCATTCAATCTGATGGTATGGTCGTAGTGGCTGGTTACACCATCGTCGGTATGAACCAAAGACTGATGTCGTTGGTACGCTATAAAACCGACGGCGATCTGGATACTGGGTTCGGCATTGGCGGAAAAAAAACCGTCTCCTTCAATATCGTTGGCATTGGCGAAAAGGCGTTTGCTGTGACCTTGCAGCCCGATGGGAAAATCGTGGTCGCTGGTTCTGTCCACAACAGCGTGTATGAAAACTATGATTTTGCTCTGATTCGCTTGAACAGCAACGGCAGTTTGGATCAAAGTTTTGGCACCAATGGAAAGGTGACGACAGATTTTGCGGTATACGACGACCAAGTTGTAGCGGTCACGATGCAGCCCGATGGCAAAATTCTGGCTGTAGGCGACAACAGGCTTTACTTTGCGCTGGCCCGCTACCTGTCGGGATTGAATGTTGGGGTACTGGATTTTTCCATCAACCAACAGTCTATGCTGGTCTATCCCAACCCTGTGCAGGGCAATGCAGTCACCTTGACCTATACCCTAGCCGAAGCGGAACAATTGACGATCCAGTTGTTCGATCAGCAAGGCAAACTGATCCAAACGCTGATGCCGCGCACCGGGCAGCCAGCAGGAGAACATCAGGTGGACTTAAAACTGCCCAACGACTTGGCCTCTGGTGCGTATGTGATCGTTTTGTCGGCAGGCTCCGGGCAGGTCGGGATTCAGATCGTTCGATAGGCAAGGCTGTATTCCAAAGCCCGCTGTTTTACCAACGAATGCGGCGGCCAAACAACTCACCCACCCAGCCGCCGCTCCAACGCTTCCTCATCAGCCTCCTCGAAAATCGGCTTGTGGTAGCGGTTGAGTTTGGTCAGGATGTGCAGCAGGCTGTTTTTTTCCTCCTCCGTCAGGTCGGCCACCACCATATTGGCCAGTTTGGAAATGCCGCCCTGCACCGACTCGAAGGCCGCCCGGCCCGCCTCGGTCAGCGCGATGAGTTTGGAGCGCTTGTCTGTAGGGTGTGGGTGCTCATGGAGCAGCCCTTGCTTCAGCATCCGTTTCAGCACTTCGTTGCCCGATGATTTTTCCAAGATGATGCCTCGGATCAAGTCTGTTTTTTTCATTTGCTGGTCGGGGTAAAGCGACACCAGCACTCCCCAGTCGTCTTCGGAATACACCGACATGTGGCGAAAAACCCTTCGCCCATAAAACTGTGCGTAGCGGGCCATGAAACTCAAGTACATGGTAATCAGGCCGTTGACGGGCCGACTAAACAGTGGCTCCGACGTTTCGCGCGCTTCGGACTGACGCTGGTAGGCCAACAGCCAACTGGCAAAATCCTCTCGGTCCAAGTTGTCCGTACTGCCACCGTCCAACTCGTAGGCTTCGGCAAAATCGAGCAGTTGTCTGAGAAAACCGATGTGCATTTTAGTTTGATGTAAAATTATTTTTTAAAAAAAAGTATGATATAGCGCAAACATAAAAACAGGCTGTCTGTTCATTGGGGACTTTTCAACATCTTCTGCCTGCTGTTTTTGCAAAACCGGATTGCCTAAAACAGCGGTGCGAATGTCTTAAAGGTTTTTCAAAAACGTAAAAACTTAGCCGCTCGCTCCGCTATCCTTGTCATGTCGCAACGAAGTGGAGACATCTACACAACCCAGACTCCGTCAGGAAACCCTTGCCAAGAAGATTCCGGGGAACTTGGCTTGTGTAGATGTCTCCACTTCGTTGCGACATGACAAGGCAGAGGTGGCTAAGTTTTTACTCAAAAACAATGTAATTCAACAGAAATCATGCGATTCGTAACGCTCCTCCTCCTCTTTCCCCTTCTTTTTCTTAGCGTTCTCCACGCCCAAAACACCGGCTCGCTCACAGGTACGGTGAAAGACAAACTTACCCAGGAAGCCCTCATCGGCGCTACAATCAAATTAGACGGCAGCGATCTGGGCGCAGCCACCGATGTGGACGGCAACTTCCGCATCGCGGGCATTCCGCCCAAATCGTACAATGTGGTAGCGACCTACATCGGTTATGCTGCCCAGACCAAATTCAACGTGGTGATCACCACAGGCAACGCCAACCAGTTGAATTTCGAACTCGAACCCGACGGCAAGTCGCTGGGCGAAGTGGTGGTTTCTGAAAATCGGTCGGTGCGCATCGCTTCCACCGAAACGCCGCTATCCATCCAAAATCTTTCGGTAGAGGAGATCAAAAGCAATCCGGGCGGCAACTTCGACATCAGCCGGGTGGTGCAGGCACTGCCTGGTGTGGGCGGCGTGTCTGGCACGGGCGGCGGCTTCCGCAACGACCTCATCATCCGGGGTGGCGGGCCGAGCGAAAACGTGTTTTACTTGGACGGGGTGGAGATACCGGTCATCAACCACTTCACCACGCAGGGCGCGGCGGGCGGCCCGGCGGGCATCCTCAACGTGTCGTTCATCGAGGATGCGACGCTGGCGAGCAGCGCTTTCAATGCCCGATACGACAACGCGCTGTCGTCGGTGCTGCAATTCCGCCAGCGCGACGGCAACCCAGAGCGGTTTCAGGGCAACGTGCGCGTGGGCGCGTCCGAGACTGCCCTCACTGCCGAAGGGCCTTTGGGCAAAAAGAATGGTAAAACGACCTTCCTGGCCTCGGCTCGCCGCTCTTATCTGCAACTTCTGTTCAAGGCCCTCGGCCTGCCCATCCGGCCCGATTACTGGGATTTCCAGTACAAAGTGACGCATAAATTTAACTCCAAAACCACCCTCACGCTCCTCGGCGTGGGCGCGATCGATGATTTTTACTTCGCTGCGCCGAAGGATGCCACCCCAGAAAATCTTTACATCCTGAGCGCTGGCCCTGGCGTGAACCAGTGGAACTATACTCAGGGCTTTGCGCTCAAACGACTGATTGACAACGGCTTTTGGAACCTGACTTTTAGCCGAAATATGCTCGACAACCGCCTCGACCAGTTTGCCGACAACACCGACGGCAAGCAATCGGACGAGTCGAAGCGCATCATCGGCATCCAGAGCCAGGAGATCGAGAACAAACTCCGCTTCGACATCAACCGCTATGCCGGGTCTTGGAAATTCAGCGCGGGCGCGATGGCGCAGTACGTGAAGTACAACAACACGTCGTACACCCGGCTGCGGGCAGAGGTGCGCGACTCAGCGGGCAATGTGGTGCAGCCCGCAGCGGAAATCCGCTTCAACACGGCGATTGATTTTTTTAAGTTCGGGGTGTTCGGCCAGGTCAACCGCCTCTTTTTTGGTGAGCGGCTCGGCCTGTCGGCGGGCCTCCGCGCCGATGGCAACTCCTTCACGGACGACGGTGCCAACCTGCTGAACACGATCAGCCCGCGCATCAGTGCGAGTTACGCTTTTGCCCCAAAATGGAAACTGAACGCCTCGGTGGGCCGCTACTTCAAAACCCCGCTGTACACTGTGCTGGGCTACCGCAACGCAGCGGGTCGGTTGGTCAATCAAGACCAGCCTTACCTGCGCAGCGACCACTATGTGGCGGGCTTGGAGTTTGTGCCGACGCGCGTGCTACGCCTCACGCTCGAGGGTTTTTACAAAAAATATGCGGACTACCCGGTGGGCGAGTTCAACGGCATTTCGCTGGCCAACCAGGGCGGGGGCTTCAACATTTTGGGCAACGAACGGGTGCTGCCGGTGGGCAGCGGTGAGGCTTACGGGATGGAAGTTTTCGCCCAGCAGAAACTCAGCAAAAACCTGTACTTCACCGGTTCGTACACCTTGTTTTGGTCAAAATTCAGCAACCTCAACGGCCAACTCATCGCTTCGGCTTGGGACAACCGCCACCTGCTTTCGCTGCTGGGGGGCTACAAATTTCGCCGCAACTGGGAGTTGGGCCTCAAATACCGGCTGCAAGGCGGGGTGCCGTACACGCCCCTCGACCTTGATGCCAGCCGCCTCAACTACGCTACCATCGGTACGGGCGTACTCGACAACAGCCGCCTGAACACGCTGCGCT
Source organism: Saprospiraceae bacterium (assembly GCA_043718855.1). GTDB lineage: Bacteria > Bacteroidota > Bacteroidia > Chitinophagales > Saprospiraceae > M3007. The sequence continues at coordinate 9,631 of JAYSUY010000631.1, forward strand.
TGGGCAATTTTAGCCAACTTGACCTCCGCTTGGACAAAAAATGGAACTTCAAACGGGCTACGTTCGACGTGTTCGTGGACATCCAGAACCTGCTGAACACGGTGAATTCCGCTCCGCCCAACTACACCTTCCAGCGCACCGCCGACGGCGCGGCTTTCGTCACGACCGACAACCAGCCGCTGCGCGCCGATGGCAGCAACGCTGTGCCGCTCTTGCTGGGAAATACGGAAGGGTCGCTGCTGCCGGGTGTGGGTGTGGTGGTGGAGTTTTGACAACCGCTGATGGCGCTGGCGGCCTCCTGCTGCCCGCGCCATCAGCGATTTTACCTTTCTCGCGGCTTACAATTTTTCCAGCCTGAATACCCTGTAGGCGTATTTTGGCAGACAGGCGACAGTTTTTCTACGCTGCATACAAATGTTTTGTTGTAGTCCACTACCTTCACAGCCAGATAGCATTCTGCTGATCAAGATTTTGCTTTGCATACTCAGGTTTCAATCTTCTTCTTCTAAACATATTAGAGGTCAGGTCTAATCCGCTCAACTGGGATATTTCATTGTTCATGGAATTGTACAGTCGGTTGAGAAAACTTTACAGGACAAACAACAGTGAAACTGTTTAGACAAATTTGTCCCACTTATTTAAGCAAAATTTAATCCTTCTTCTTCTTCTTCTTCTTCTTCTTCTTCTTCTTCTTCTTGTCTCGTTCCCTCCCACATCCAGTCGTTTACCGTCTCGGAACAAACTGGCTTTAGGTCATCGCTTTGGTTATGGGCTTGGAATTTTTCATCTATCAATATCCAAGCAAAAAAGAGCGAAACTCAACCGACTGGATAGGCATTTGTGCAAGCGTGCGTAGGAGGGGGAGAGCATTGATTCGCGGCCAAATTCATTTCAAACTTGACAGGACAGGCATATTTTTCACTTTTTCGGGCATTTGTCATAGTATTTGTCCGGGTCTGATATTTGGCGGGGCCTTTTTAGGGCGGTTCCTTTGCGTCCACCTCACAGTTACTCACTTCTAATCTTAGATTTTAATCCCCCATGTTTTCAGTCATTTTTTAAACATTTTGCTTCTTTCTTATGAAAAAACAGAACACCTCTTTTTTGCCTACACCAACATGGTGCAACAGGTATCAGAGATCAGTGAGAAAACTATCTCTGGCCCTGACCTTCTTTATGGTGGTTTTTAACCTCCATCTCCACGCGCAGTGTTTTACCTGCGACAACATCATTGATGTGGCCGGTGCCTCCAACTCCGGCAACGTGTCCACAGGTTGCGTGCCCAGCCCGGCTGGCGGCAACACTGGCTGTCAGGGCTACCGGATCGACGCGACGACCACACCCGCCATCCTGCCAGGTGCCACCATGTTCTACGAAACAGGCAACGGCGGCTCCTGCTCCACTGGTGGGCAGTCCAGCGTTTATGTAGAAGTAGATAGCGATTGCACTCCTCCCACCCCCGTGGGCGTAGGGGAAGTGAGTACTTCAGGCGATTACAGCGGCACCTTAGCCATCCCTGTTGGTGCTACAGAGGTCATCGTCTATGTGTGCAGAAGCACTGGAGGCGGCAACCCCAACCTCTGCAACATCTCGATGGTAGGAACGACCTCTGTGACCTCCACACCAGTCATTTGCCTCAACGACGGCACCATCACTGCTGTGGGTACGATCACAGGACAGTTGGTGGGTACGATTACCTACTCCATCAATGGTGTGGGGGGGAACACTGCCAATACGACTGGCATTTTTACTGGCCTTCCGGCTGGCAACTACACCGTGACGGTGTATGACAGTGGTGCCCTAACCCACTTTGATGAAACTACGGTGACTGTAGGTGCAGGTGCTGGCGCACCAGAGGTGACCGCCGCAGCGACCGCTGCACTCTGCAACGGCGGCAACGGCAAGATCACGCTGACCATCGCTGGCGGCACCGCGCCCTACGACATCATCTGGAACGGCCCCGGCGCGAACGACGGCACGGCCAACAACCAAGCCAGCGGCTACATGATCACCGCGCTTCCGGCTGGCACCTACGCCATCACCGTCACCGACGACAACGGCTGCATGACCACCACCAGCAGCATCGTGACCGAGCCAGCCGCCTTGACGGCGACCGCCGCAGCGACCGCTGCGCTGTGCAACGGTGGCAACGGAAAGATCACGCTGACCATCGCTGGCGGCACTTCGCCCTACGACATCACCTGGAACGGCCCCGGTGCCAACGACGGCACGGCCAACAACCAAGCCAGCGGCTACATGATCACCG
>JAYSUY010000632.1:0-1508 GCA_043718855.1 Saprospiraceae bacterium
CCTCCCTCAAAAACAAGTATGCCGCGCCTGCAACAAGTACAAGCGCGACCACCGAAATTAAAAAGCGTTGCCAGGAAGGGCGTCGTCGCAAGGCGGCTCGTTCGGCGGCCACTTCGCGCACTTTCGCTTCGAGCCTTAGCCCTGTCAATCCCTCCATCACCTGCGCGGCAGCGCGGCGTTCCGCCTCGTCTGCCTCCTCGTTCAGGTATTGTTTGTAGTCCTCCATCTCTGTGCTATTTGTATCAATTTTTTCATGCAGTCGCTGCGTTTTATTTTGAGCGAATCGGTGGTGGTGTATCGGGTCCAAACCTGTCGCACCACTTCTTCGTCGCTGTATCCTTCAATGTGGTGCAGCCGGATGACTGCTTCACAAGGTTCGCCCATTTGTCCCAAAAATTGCCGCACCAAGTCGGCAGATTCGCGCTGCCGGTTGCTGGCCTCCACCTCTGGGTCGTGCAGATCGTGGTGGTTTTCAAGTGCTTCGTGTGGTTTTCGCTGCGTTCTGGTCATCGTCAGGGCCACCCGCCGCATGATTTCTACGAGGTAAGTAGAAGGGGCATGGCCTTGAAACTGGTACGTGCCGTCCTCGATTTTTCGCAAAAAAATGAGCGTACTTTGGTTCAGCACCTCGTCTGCGCTGTCGGAAGGCAAGCCGTATTGCTGCGCGAACTTGCGTGCCGAAGGCATGGCCTTCGATTGTACACAAAGGATCGCCGCGTTGTTCAAATTTTTCAGGCCTTGAAACAAACGCTCGTTGCTGTCAAATTGCCGACAAGGGTTTGAAGGGGCCAACCACTCCGTGATGCGCATTGTGCTGCTGAAAGGTATATTACATCGATGCGGCTAAAGGTAAGTGGTTTCCGAAAATTTTGTAAAATGGAGCACCTGATACAGGGCTTTCCATTTTTTTTTAAAAAAGCCCTGTTGCGCAAAAAGCCTGCAAAAAAACGTGCTTTTTGATGCAAAAAACGCCCAGTGTTTTGCAACACCGGGCGGCTAGTAGCACTATGTTCTTCAATTTTCGGTAAAAACTTAGCCTCCCCCAGATTTCACAGATTTCCGCTGAAAACCCTATTCAAAAATAGGAGGACAATGCGCTTTTCTGCAAAAATCTGCAAAATCTGGGGGAGGCTAAGTTTTTACTATTTTTGAAAAGTCGCTCACAGTCGCTGCACAACCAGCCTCTTCGTCAATATTCGCCCCTCGCTCCTCAGCGTCACGAAGTAGAGCCCAGACGGCAAGTCAGCAATACTGATGTTGGAGGCCGGACTGAGGACGTTGGACTGCCGCCATACTACCCTACCCTGCGCGTCCAGCAACGTCAACTCGCCACCGCTTTCCCCTAAACCTGCTATCGTGACTACCGTCTGCTCCACCGCCGGGTTCGGGGCGAGTGTGAGTACCGGTAGCACGGCGTTTACGCCGTCGGGATAAGAGGCGTTTACGCCGATGCCAATATGTTCTTGGTTCCGGGGCGTAAACGCCCCTTGTCCCGACGGCGTAAACGC
>JAYSUY010000633.1:0-4076 GCA_043718855.1 Saprospiraceae bacterium
CATCATGCCCAGAGCCGACATTTGGGTGCGCCGTCCGAATCGGTTGACGTTGAATCGGCCTTCGTAGCGGTCTTCCGTACCCGCCCCAGCGGTAGCGTTGCCGAAGTAGCCCTGCTTTTTGTCGTCCTTCAGTTTCAGGTTGATGGTCTTCTCGTCGCGCCCGTCCTCGATGCCTGTGAACTCGGCCCGCTCCGATTTTTGGTCGTACACCTGTACCTTGCTTACCGCGTCGGCGGGCAGGTTTTTGGTGGCTATTTTCGGGTCGTCGCCAAAAAACTCTTTGCCATCCACCAGCACCTTGCGCACTTTCTCGCCCTGCGCCCGGATGCTGCCGTCGGGCTGCACCTGTATGCCGGGCAGTTTTCTCAGCAAATCCTCCACCACTGCGCCGGGCTGCACCTTAAAAGCGGCGGTGTTGTATTCCAGCGTATCGTTGCGCATGGAGAGCGGGGCGCGGTCGGCCTTCACCTCCACGGCTGCCAACTCCGCGCTGGTCTGCTCCATCACGATGGTACCGAGGTCCATTTTGGGGCCGCTGCCTGCCTTCACCGTCACCACCTGCCAGTGGTTTCGGTAGCCCAAGTAACTGATTTGCAGGATGTAATCGCCCGGCTCCACACGACGCAGGGAGAATTTTCCATCGCCATCAGCCAGCCCGAAGGTGTTGAGCACGGAGTCCTGTTTTTCCAGCAACACTACGCTGGCTGCGGGCAGCGCAGTGCCGATGGAGTCGGTGATGCGGCCTTCGAGGGTGATGTTTTGGCCTGCGGCAATGAGGAACGATGAATGAAGAATGATGAATAGGGCGGCGAGGCGGAAGATGTTTTCGGGAGCAAGGTGTAGATGTTTCATAGCGTAAGAATGTAGAAGCAGGTGCTCGGAAGAGGGCAAATGAATTTTAAGCAGCGGGTGAAGCAGCCCGCTGTTTTGCCTTATTTTTGTGTCAAAATTTTTCAAAAATGAACGTCGCCGAAGTCAAAAACGACCTGATCATGCAGATACTGCAAACCAACGACCCTCTGCTGTTGGAGCATCTGGCTGAGTATTTCCGCAGTGTGCTGACCCACAAGGATTGGTGGAGCGAACTGACGGACACTCAAATCGAACTGGTGCGCCGAGGCGCTGAGCAAATTGACCGGGGCGAGGTAGTGCCAGACTCGGCTGTCCGCGCCAAAGCCCGCCTTTTGCTCCAAAAAACCAGTTGATTGGCATGAAAAGCAAAGTCCTCTGGTCAGAACTGGCCGAAGAAACCTACCTCGGCATCCTCCAATACTACCAAGCATTCTCCCAGAGTGCAGCCGAAAACTTAGAAGCGAAGGTCATCGCCCTGACCGACCGCCTTGCTGAGTTCAAATACCTCTGCCCGCCCGCGCCCAACTTGCCGCGCTACCGAAAGTGTGTGATTGCCCAGTACACTTCGGTCATCTACGAGGTTCGCGGGGCGACGATTTACATCGCAGCGTTTATCGATAACCGGGCCGACCACCTGTATTGAGGCCCACGCTCCCTCATTCCACCCGCACATACACCCTTGTAGGGCTGGGCGCGGGTACCCCGAAAGTACTCGTCAGTTCATGTTTTCTGCCCCACCAGTTCAGCGTAAAGCCATAGAGGCCCTTTTCTTTAGGCAAATCCAGCAGCGTCAGGCGCAGCCGGTTTCCCTGTAAAAACAGGAGTTGCCCGCGTTGCAACGTCAAGGTTTTTAGCACCTTCCGCTCGTCGTTCAGCACTTGAAACAGCACCAAATCCAGCGCGTCCATCTTGTGCAGCGGCTCCGAAAAATCAATGTTCATCGGCGCGGATACGTTGTTCAAGGCCACCGTGAGGGTATCGTGCAGCGGCTTCGGCACCCGGAGGCTGTCCTGAATGGCAGCGGTCCAAGCCAGTATTTTGGGGTACAAATCCTTCGTCCGCTCGGTCGTGCGCTTGTTGGCGTAGAGTTCGCGCAGTTTTTTCCCAAAAAGCGAGGAAGCGACGAAGCCCCGGTTGCTGTTCTGGTAGTGCCAGTTGCGGTTGATGGAGTCGGCCACCTCCGGGAAATATTGGAGCGTGAACAGATCGTACACCGCCCAGGTCATGTACTCGTTGAAGCAGTCTGCGTCTGTGTAGCCGGATTTGCTGTCCCAGCGTGCATAGTCGAACTGCTGCTCCAACTGCTTGGCGTACTGCTCCGAAATCGGGTTGACATAGCCATGATCCATCTCTGTAAACAGCATGTGGATATCCGTCGCCTGCTCTGCGCGGCTCACCTCGTCCGTCCGATTGCCCGTAATGAGCGCCATGCCCAGATTGGCAAAATCAGCGACCACTTTGCCCGGCAAATCGCGGTGGCAGTTCATGCGGCCCACGAGCGGCGACACAACGATGAACGATTTTGTGCTGTCCTCAAATTTTCCAAACTCCTGATTAAGAAATGTTTGCATTTCCGACACCATGTTGTACGACAGGTAGCGCGCCACAATTTCATCGTAGTACGACCGATGGTTTTGGTAAAACTGCCGAAACTTTGACTTCTCCGCAAAGTCCTGAATCAATGCCAGATGCTCATCGAAAGGCTGGTGTCCATCGTTGGCGTGGAACTTGAATTTCCGCCGGATTTTGCCCTGAGGATCAAACTCGAAGGCGTAAGCGTCGGTACGGAAACTCAGGTAGTCTTCCCATTTTTCCCTCGAATAATTGACCGCCTTCAGCAGCGGATGGTCTTTCATCGGCTTGAAAAAATCCATCACCACGCCATAGTAAGGCGTGCCTTTTTGCACCTCGTAGTCGTCGGCGATGCCGTAGTCCGTGAGTGCGAGGATGACGTTGGCGAGTTCGTAGGTTTCGGAATGCTCCACCCGGATAAGCGGGTTTTGAGCGGCAGTTTTGTAGGTAAAAAGCAGGAGCAGGAGCGCGGAAGCGAAGTGTTTTGTCATGTTGAGCGATGTTGATTTGTGTCATCGCGTGATGCAGTATGCCTCAGAACCGTTGCCCAGAAATTTCAGGAGGCTGTCAGCAGCGGCCCATTGTTTTATAAACCTCGTAGGTTTACAAAACCGACGAGGTTTTCCATGAATTGAGAACCGTTGTTTGGAACGCGGATGACGTGGATGCTGCGCAACACGCATTTTCATGGAAAAATCTGCGCAAATCCGCGTTGCGCGTCATCCGCGTCATCCGCGTCATCCGCGTTCCATCCTCTCCTCAGTTTCGGATAATTACCTTCATCATCCCGCCACCTCCGCCGCCTTCTTCGGCACCCATTTCTTTCATCTTTTCATCGCGGATTTTCTTGAACTCTTCGCGGGTCACTGCCTTGCCCTTCGTGGGTTTTTCGATGGTCTTCGCGTCGAGTTTTTTCAGGTCCACCTTATCGGCCACCACCGTGCGGTCGCCACCGGCGATGCTTAGTTCCAAGATGAGGCCGGGCAAATCGCCAAACTCGCCGGGGCCGATGGCCACCGGGATGGCCGAGGTGAACCAAGCCTCTACCTTGCGCGTCGTGTCTTGCAGCACCGCCTTCTGGCAAGCGTAGCCTGCGATGGTTTTTTGTTCGGTAGCCACCTTCCATTTTAATTTTTTCGGCTCCTCGCTGATGAGGAAAAACCGTCCAAAAAACTCTTGGCTCTCAATGCTTTTACCGCCTTCGAGGTCGCGGTATTTCTTGTTTTCGGGCCGCTGCATTTTCACCTTCAACTGCATGTCGCCATCGCCGTCGCCGGAGTTCACGTCCACGTCATCGGGTGCTTTCTGCCCCGCCGCGTCGGTGTAAAGCGATTCTTTTTCATTGAAAAACAGCGACTTCTGGGCTTTTTGCTCCGATGGGATCATCTTGCGCATCTCCTCGGCATTGGGGCCATCGGGGATGTCGATCTTCATTTTCACGGTCTCGGTGTAGGTGATTTCGCCTTCGGTTTTTTGAGCGAAAACGAGGACTGGCAGGAGGAACAGGAGGGCAAGGCTGAGTTTTTTCATGTCGTGAAAAGTGTGTGAAAGTGAAACGCGGATGGTGCGGATTTGCATGGGTTTTCGCGAATGCTGGACAACTGACGGAATATCAAATTGACGGACAATGTCGAATAACGCTCCACGCCAAC
>JAYSUY010000634.1:0-4075 GCA_043718855.1 Saprospiraceae bacterium
CCTGGGATGCTAAGTCCTCGAAGTAGCGAAGGATGGCGGGGTTGCCTTGTTTCATTACTTCTATGGGAGGGGTGGTGAGGGGGCAGTCTGAAAAATCCAACTGAATGTCAGGACGCTTCCTGATTAATGGAACAATCGGCTCCAAGTCTTTCACTTTCGCAGTGTAGCAGTCAAGGATATGCAGATTGGACAAGTGCCGCAAGGGCTCTAAATCAAAGACATGTTCTGAGGAACAATTAAGAATTTGCAACTTGGTCAACTTGGCGAGATGTCTCAAATCAGAGACCTGCGTTCTTTGAAAATAAAGCCGTTCCAAATCGGTCAAGTTTGCAAGTGGTGACAAGTCGCGCACCATCGTGCGAGCGAAGACCAATTCTTTCAAATGAATCAAAAGGGAAAGAGAGGACAGGTCAGTAATATCTTTATTGACCTCACCTCTGTTTTGGCTATATCTCTTTTTCCCTGTCCTCGTAACTGAATCATAGGCATACCACTCGGTGCTTAGGATCAGGGATTCCAACCACACACATTCTTCAATTTCCTTCGGCACCTCCGTCATGCCGCAGTTGCCGAGGTCAAGGTAGGTAACATATTCTCCACGTTTGTGGGCTTCGATGTTTTCGCGGATGCGCTGGCGGGCGAGGTCGGACATGTGTGAGGAGTGAGGCCTGCCTACGCTTTGGCTACGGCGGGTGAAGGTGAGGGAGTGACCCGACTACGCCCTGCGGCTACGACGGGTGAAGGTGAGTTTAGTAGTGTGTTATGGATTGGGCTGGTTCACCCGAATCAACTGATTCACTGTGTTTTCGCCAAAAACTTGCACCGCATCGTGGATGCGCTGGGCGAGGGCGGCGTGATCATTGTCTTCTGTGCAGACGACAATGCCGGGGTGGATGGAGTTTTCCCGATGCAGTTTGATAAAATGCCTTCGGTTGAAGGTCAGTACGATGCGGTTTTCGCTGCGGGCAAACTCCAGTACCTCGTCGTCTGGGATGCCGAGGTTGGCGTTTCCGGCTTGGAGGGAAGTCAGCACATCGTGCCCAAGTCGCTCCAGCGCCTTGACCGTTTGTCGGCGGAAATTTTCGTTGGCGTAAAATCTGGCCATCGTTTATGCGGCTTCGTTTTCGGCGATGTCTGCATCGATTTCGGCTTTGTGCGCCCGGTAGTAGTTCCAAGCGTTGTTCAAATCCTCTACTCGAAGGGTAGGATAGCCGTCCAAAATGGTGGATTCGCTGATGTTCAACTGTCGCTGCCGCACCAACAGCCAAACGGGGATGCGGGTGCGGGCAATTCGGGCTTCGCCGCCACACACGCCGGGTGTTTTTTCAATGCCCGGGAAAACGCCACCCAAGTCGCTGACTACCCATTGCAGCAACTGGGCTTTTTCGCCGAGCGACATTTGAACCAACAAGGACTCGGCAGATTGAAGTGTAGCCGTCATAGTTTACTGATTGAGTGACAAATGTAAGGCTTCCTCCACCTCATCAAACCCCCAATTTCCTCCGGCACCTCAGTCATCCCGCAGTTGCCAAGGTCGAGGTAGGTCGCATCTTCCCCGCGAGCATGGGCTTCGATGTTTTTGCGGATGCGTCGGCGGGCGAGGGAGGGCATAGGTGGGAGCGAGTGACCCGCCTACGTATCCACCAAGACATTGATGTCCACGAAAGATTTACCGCTCATGGGCTTTGTCTCGGTTGAAACGGTAATCGGGGGGCGCCACCACCATTGGGCCACTACGAATGGCAGCGGGGGCTTTCACAACCAGATGCCGACTTAGAATTTTGATGTGTTTGCCCTGTTTCAGCCAGACACCGAACGCATATCAAGCCTTACTTTTGCCCCCAGTTCACTCCTGATCTCTCACTTTCACCCGTCGCAGCCCGCTCGCCGCCGCCAAAGGCTAAGGCGAGTAAAGGCATAGGCGGGCTTCACTCCTCACACTTTGGGCATCAAAGCATTTGCGCCGGCCAGCATTGGCAATATCGGCATAGGATTCGACATCATGGGGCTTTGTTTGGAAAAACCAGGCGACGAAGTCATCGCCCGAAAAAGCGACACCCCCGGCCTCCGCATCACCAAGATCACAGGCGCAGGTGGCAAACTTTCCACCGACATTGACAAAAACACCGCTGGCGTGGCGGCTCGCTCGCTGCTGGAGCAGTTGGGTGAAACCGGGCGCGGCATCGAACTAGAAATTCACAAAAAAATGCCCTTTGGCAGTGGCCTTGGCAGTAGCGCGGCCAGCGCGGCGGCAGCAGTGCTGGCCGTAAGCGAACTGCTGCGCACCGGGTTGAGCAAGCGTGAACTGCTGCGGGCTGCCTGTCTCGGCGAGCAGGTGGCTTCGGGCAGTTTTCATGCCGACAACGCGGCCCCTTCGCTGCTGGGCGGCATCATGCTCATCCGCGACAATGCCACGCTCGACGTACACCGCATCCATGTGCCGAAGGGACTTTGCGTCGCAGTGGTGTACCCGCAGGTGGAGGTGCTGACCAAGGCGGCGCGGGGCATCCTAAAATCGGAGGTGCTGCTGGCCCAGCACGTGCGCCAGAGCGCCAACATCGGGGCCTTCATCATCGGGATGTTCAACGCCGACATCGCGCTCATCGGGCGCAGCCTCAGCGACGAGATCATTGAGCCGCAGCGGGCTAGCCTGATACCCGGTTTTTATGATGTGAAAGAAGCGGCCATGACGACCGAAGGTGTACTGGGGTGCAGTATATCTGGCTCCGGGCCATCGGTTTTTGCATTTTGTGCCAATAGTTTCGCCGCTGAGCAAGCCGGAGCAGCCATGCAGCAGGCCTTTGCCCGGCATCGGGTGGAGAGCGAGATTTTTCTCTCGCCGATCAATCAGGAGGGCGCGGTGATTTGCTGAAAGCCCCTAATTTTTGGCTCATGTTCCCATCTGAAACAACCCGATCTTGTAAAAATTTAGGAACAAATGAGAAATAAAGGAAGCAAAATGCCAACTCAAACCCTTGCGATTCAAGGGGTTGAGTTGTTCATCGTTTATAGTTCATCGTTCATCATTACTGTTCTATGAACTGGCCCTCCGCCCTCTCCGCCTTTCGCGCTTACCTGTTGTTGGAACGCTCGCTCAGTGCCAACACGCTGGATGCTTACCTCAGCGACGTGCAGAAATTCGTCCGGTACTTGGAAATCAAAGACTTGGACATCGCGCCTCTGGCTGTGCAGCAGTTGGACTTGGAGCGTTTTATCTTCTGGGTCAACGACTTGGGCTTGGAGGCCAGTTCTCAATCGCGGCTCATATCGGGCCTGCGGGCTTTCTACAAATTCCTGCTGGTGGAGGATATGCTCAACGACGACCCCACCGAACTTCTCGAAACGCCGCGCTTGCGCCGCAAAATGCCAGAGGTGCTGAGCGTGGACGAAATCAAGCGAATGCTTGATGCGGTCGACCTCTCGGAGCCACAGGGCCACCGCAACCGGGCCATCATTGAGGTGCTGTACGCGTGTGGACTGCGGGTGAGCGAGTTGGTGAATATGCGCATCAGCAACCTGTTCCTGGAGCAGGGCTTCATCAAAGTGCTGGGTAAAAACGACAAGGAGCGGCTCGTGCCCATCGGCGGCGAGGCCATCGGGCAGCTGCGCTTTTACCTCGATGGCCAGCGCAAGCAGCAGGACAACGTGGTGGCGGGCCACGAAAACTTCGTGTTCCTCAACCGCCGGGGACAGCAACTCACCCGCGTCATGGTTTTTTACATCGTGAAAGACTTGGCTGCGCTGGCGGGCATCACGAAGACCATCAGCCCGCACACTTTCCGCCACTCCTTCGCCACGCACCTCGTGGAGGGCGGTGCCGACCTGAAAGCGGTGCAGGACATGCTGGGTCACGAGAGCATCACGACCACCGAACTGTACACGCACCTCAACACGGAATACCTTAAGGAGACGATTTTGATGTACCACCCGAGGGTGAGAATGTGAGCAAGTAGCCCAAAACACCAGTTTCGGAATTTGCTATCAGCGAAACTGCTGCGAAACTGGTGTTTCGCGCTACTTTTGCCCAACATCATTCCCTGAACCTACGGCATGGCACAGCGCAAACGCGGACAAC
>JAYSUY010000635.1:0-4073 GCA_043718855.1 Saprospiraceae bacterium
GAGCCGCTCGTCCGCATCAGCGGGCGTGTAGGGCTGCGGCACCCGGAGCGTGTTGCGTCCGATGGCCTCGTCGTTCAGGTACCGAATCATATTTTCCTTGTCGGTTGGCTTGAAGAGTGTGAGGGCGATGTGGGCGTTGATCTGGATGAAGTCGTCCATGTCGGCAGAATTTAGTTTTGAATGAGCGGGGCAAACCATCGCGTTGCCGAGCAAAGTTCCGACGGTTTCGGATGTAAATTTTTAGCCAAATGTGGAGTGCCACATTTTCAGGAGGAGCCAAATACGACGACTTTTCGTCAAGAAAAATTTAATTGTCTTAAAACTTCGTTAAAAAATGAGGTCTCCGGTTTACTGGCACATGGTTAGTACGTCTGGATGGTAAGAATCGGGAAACATTACCGATCTACTTTCAAACTTAATCATGTTGCCCATGTCATCCAGTATCATGTTGCTCGCCACCGCTCTCCTGCTTTCGCTCACCGCGTCGGCACAAAGCACCTCCCCAAAAACCTCCTCGAAAACCGAATACGTCACCGTGCAAGGCACCGTACTCGACTCTGTGTCGCAGTCGCCGCTCAGCCAATCGAAGGTGACGCTGTACGACGATATGCTGAAAGAGGCCATCGCCACAACCGAGACTAATCCCGACGGACACTATCAGTTCAGCGCTCCTAAGCGCGAACGCTACCGCGTGCTGGCCGAGAAGCCGACCTATTTTTACAAAGAAGAAATGCTGTTGTGGCCCGCTGCTTCGGCGACGGCTTCTTTCCAAATGCTGCGCAAGCCGGGCTACGTGTTCGACATCACGATTTTCGATAAAGCCTTCGAGCACAACCCGGTGAACACGCTGCGCGACTGCAAGGTGGAAATCTACAACAACACCACGAAGGAGCAAGAACTGGCCATCGAGAAGATGCCAAAGTCCACGTTCAATTTCTCTTTCGCCGAAGGCAACCACTACACCATGCTGGTGCGCAAGCAGGGTTACTTCAACCGCCGCGTGGAGGTGTACGTCAACGTGAACGGCTGCATCTTGTGCGTGGATGGCATGGGCGTGAAGCAGCCCGAAGTGGTGCCCATCATGTCGCACAACAACCAGATCGGCTACTTTTTAGGTGCGCTCGATCTCGATTCTATCAAGGTCGGCCAGCGTTTCGAGTTGAAAAACATCTACTACGATTTCGACAAATGGACCATCCGCCCGGAGGCCGCGAAGGTGCTGGACAAGTTGGCGGTTTTCCTGAAAGACAACCCTGGCATCACGGTCGAACTGGGATCGCACACCGACGCTCGCGGCAACGACCCGTACAACCTGACGCTCTCCGACAAACGCGCGGCTTCGGCTGTGGAATACCTCGTGACGACACAAGGCATTGACGAGCAGAATATTACCTCTAAGGGCTACGGCGAAACCGTGCTCATCAACCGCTGCGACGACGGCATCTCTTGCTCCGACGACGAGCACCAGATGAACCGCCGCACCGAAATCAAGGTCACTGGCCTGCTGCTCAACGACCCGCTCTGGCACCGGACTTTGAAGGAAATTATCGAGGACCCACAACTCTACCGCAAGGTGATTGACCTCGAAAAACAGAAGAAAAATTTGGCTGCGAAATTCAAAGCACCCTGACCCAATTTTCAAAAACTGGCACGGTATTTCTCTGGGTAAGTGGAGGAGGGGATTTGTTGATTCGGTGATTTAACATCCGACCACTGCCTCAACCAGCAACCTGAAACCAGCCAACCAGTAACCAATCAACCAGTCACTAATCATACTTTAATCATCATCCTCGATCATGAACATCTCGCTGAAATTCAATCCACAATTCATCGCCGCTGCCGCTCTGCTGCTGGCTGGCACCACACTCTCGGCACAGAACATCAAGGAAACAGTGACCGACGAGAAGTACGCCAACACGACCATCGTGTACAAAAAAGGCAATGCCAACGATGCTGAAATTTTGGGGCAACTCAACGGCTCCTACGGCATGAGCGATGTGGTACGCATCGCCGTCGCTCCGCCCAAACCAGCCGCCATCCCGGTGGCCAAAATCGAAAAGCCAACCACTGCGGCTACCGTACACAGTGTGCGGCCCAACGCAGTGGCTGCGCCAAAACTGATCGCGACGCAACCCATTGCAACGGCTCCGACCAAGCCCGTAGCCACCACGTCAACGGCAAAAGTTGCCGCTACCGCAAAACCCGCAGCTGCCAAGCCGCTGCCGACCGCGCCACAAGCCGTGCCAATGATCGAGTTCACTGCACCCACCCCGGCAGCCAGCACACTGACGGCCAGCACCGATGTGATGTCTGAAATCGTGGCTCAGCGCAAAACACCTGTGTCTGCTAAAAATTTGACAACCAACGACTTCGAGCAGACTTTTACGGTTAACGCCGCAACCGAAACGCAGGCAACTACGACTGCTGCTGCTCCAAAGCAGTTGAGCAAAACCAGCGGCAGCACCGCTACGTCGGGTAAAAAAAGCAGCAAATCAGGTGGTTGGTTCGACGGTAGTTCGGCCCGAAAAAAATCCACCCCTGCAAAAAAGCACAAAAAACGCGGCGGACAGAAATACGGCTGCTTTAAATTCTGAGCAGCATTTGTAGCCTGTTTTTTAAGCCAAAACGCCTCCGGGACTTGTCCCGGAGGCGTTTTTTCATTGTGCCCCAACCGCCACAAAGGAAAGCCCTAATTTTGCCCTGAAAAACTCCCCGCTCCATTCTCCATTCTCAATTCTATGACACCGCTTGCCGAACGGATGCGTCCCCAGACCCTCGCTGCTTATGTCGGCCAGCAGCACCTCGTGGGCGAGGGCGCAGTGCTGCGACAAGCCATCGAGCGGGGCAAAATCCCCTCCTTTATTCTGTGGGGGCCGCCGGGCGTAGGCAAAACCACGCTCGCGCAACTCATCGCCAAATTGCTGAACAAGCCGTTTTTCCAACTTTCGGCCATCAACGCTGGGGTGAAAGACATCCGGGAGGCGATTGAGAGTGCCAGCCCCCCCCAGCCCCCCCGGTGGGGGGGAGAGCAGACTGGCTTGTTCGCTCAGGAAAGCCCAATCGAAGGTCACTCTGCCTTTTCCAAAAAATCTAAGAGCGGAGCCAACTCCCCCCCACCGGGGGGGCTGGGGGGGGCTACATTGTTGCAAGCAAAGAGCAGGGCAAAAAACGCGGCGGCAAGGAGCGATTGGCGTTTTCTGGTGGGAATGGCGGAAGTGGTGCGATGGCTCATGGAGCAAAGGTAAATGGTGCGGCTTAGAGCGCACCTACCTTCATGGTTTGTAGTGTTGCTCAATGATCTGGAGCACGCGCTCCTCGCTGATGTTGAGCGACGCGGCTATGAGGGGTACAGACACGCCGTTGGAGTGAAAACCGATAACAGCCTCTCGCTCTTTCTGCTCTGCTCCTTTTTCAATGCCCTCCGCCACACCCTCCTCCCTTGCCTTGTCCTCGTAGATGCTCTTGGTCTTCTTGGCGGCCTCGGCCTTTTTTGCGTCTTCCATCACCGTCAGCGGCATGTCCTCCACGTTCGCCAAGTCAGCGGCCTTCTGGATGCCAGGCTTGGAGAGGTTGATGGCGGGGTGGCGCGGGTTGTGGATGCTCTCCGAAATGAACTGCAGCCAGTCGCGGAAGTTATCTGGCGTGTCGGCACCGATGTGGTTGGGGTTGAGGAAAATGAGGCGGTGGGGGTACACGTCGCGCACCAAGTCGTTGAGGGTGCGCGGGTTGAGGTCCGACACCAGCACGTCGTCTTTCAGCAGGCGGCCCGTTTTGTCCTTCACCACGTAGGGGGCGGTGAGTACCACGATGGTGTACACGTCCTGCGCGAAGGAGTAGTCGGTCGAACTGCGTTGCAAGTCCAGCAGCGCGGCCAAGAAGTAGTGCAGGAATCGGTTGAAGTTGTAGTCGTAGTCGATGCGCTGTATTTCCACCAGCACCCGCTTGTCGGCACTCTCGGCGTAGATGTCCAACTTGAAGCGGATGGCGGCCACTTTGCGCTCCAATTCTTTCTCGGTCTCGATCTTCGCGTCAGGCATGTCCACGCCCGTGATGTCGAGTACGAAGGCACGGAA
>JAYSUY010000636.1:0-4070 GCA_043718855.1 Saprospiraceae bacterium
CTGGCCACCTTCGAGGCCGTTCTGATGACCGAAAACCTGATCCCGCAGTGCGAAGACGATGCGGGCAACATGTACTTCGCCTGCTCAGAAGGTATAGCCGTTTTTCGGGAAAAACAGGCTGATTTTCAGCGGGTTCCATTGGTTTTTGAAGGCAAAAAATTAGAAGCCACTTTGGTGCGCAAGTGCAAAGGGGGGCTGCTGCTCGTCCATTCGGCTGCCGGAATTTTTCGCTTCGACACCCAGCGCCACACCTACGAGCGGCTGAGCGCACTGGGCGATGCTGCTGGCATTTTGGCTATGGAAACCGACGAAAACGGAATGCTCTGGATGTCCAAGTGGGGCAGCCCAGAAAACGGCCTCATCCACTACGATCCCTACGCCGACCAGGTGCTGCGCACCTTCAGCGCAGGTAAAAAGGGTCTCAGCAGCACCGATCTGAACGGAATTTTTCCCGACGGCGACAACGTGTGGCTGGCGACCAATGCGGGTGGACTGTGCCGCTACGCCGCCCGGGAAGACCGTTTTTACACCTATCCTGCCGCACCTGGCACCCCTGGCCGCCTCTGGAACGACCAAGTGGCCCGGCTGCTCAAAGATCGCTTTGGCAACCTCTGGGTGTCGTCGCCCTTTTTCCTGTTCCAAGTCCCCGCCCGCCGCACGGCCACCGCGCTGCTGTCCCACGATCCCAACGCCCCGAACAGTTTGATCGCTCCGCAATGCGGGAGTATGGCCGCCATTTCCGATCACCTAATGGCCTTCGGCACCCTGGCCGGCCTCAGCATTTTTGACCGAAAAAAACACAGTTTCCTCAACGTCCGGCTGCCCGCGTACAGCGACTACAACAACCAGATCACCGGCTTGACGAAGGCCAGTCAAGGCGGTTTTTGGGCTTCCTCTTGGACAGGCCTGTACCGCTTGGACGCTCCCAGCGGGCGCATTTTGGAGTATTTCATTACCAACACCAATTCAAAGACTCCTCACCCGGAAGCGGTGAAACGCCTTCACATAGCCGCGATACGCAGGCTCTGCGCAGACCGAAGCGGCATGCTCTGGGTGGTCAATTTCGGCAACAAAATCTTCCGCTTGGATGAAAAAGACCCCGCTCGAATTTTTGTACCCATTGACACGCTGGTAGCCGACACAATCCCCTTGAACGACCGCGCAGAATCCTTCCTCGACCTCGATGAGCGGTATTTCCTGCTCGGTACACTCGACGGCGTGGTGCGCTACGACCGCGCTGCCCAGCGGTTTGAACTTTGCCCGGCCACATTCCCCGGCCTTGTGCGTCCAGTGCGGGTCGAGAGCCTCGCCCGCTCCCAAAACGGAGACGTGCTGTGCATCGCCAACGGCAAGCCTTTCCGCCTCACTTGGGCGGGTGAAGGCGCGACCGCGATCGCGCTGCCGCTGCCGAGTGAGGTGTTTCAGGCGCAGCACATCGTGGAAGACCGATTGGGCAACCTGTGGGTCAGTACCGAAAATGGGGTGGTGCAGATCAACGAGGCCGCCTCGTTTTGCTTGTTTTACGACAGCCGCAACTACCTGAATGACAATATTTTGCTCCTGCGCCCCAGCGTGATGCCCGCTCAAGACGCCGACGGCAACCTATACTTCGGTGGGGCAAGGGGCTTGAGCGTGCTGGCTCCATCCGACTTCCAAATGCGTCAAACTTCGCCGCCTCCGGTGAAAATCATTGACCTCAGCATCAACGGCCAACCTGCCGACTTGGACAGCGTGATACACCGCCTGACCGCGCTTCGGCTGCCATACTCGCAGAACAATTTGTCCTTCGCTTTTGCTGCCTTGCACTCAGCGGTGCCGGAGCGCAACTGCTTCGCCTACCGCCTCAACGGGGGCGAATGGGTCGATTTGGGCAACCAGAACACGGTCAATTTCAACCGCCTCGCGCCCGGCACCTACGCCTTGCAGGTGAAAGCCGCCAACAGCGACGGGGTGTGGAACGAGGAGGGTACGCGGCTGCTCATTACCATACGGCCTCCGTGGTGGCGCTCGTGGGCGGCATATTTGGCCTACTTCGTGCTGCTGGGCTTGGCCCTCCGCCGATATCTGCTTTTTCGGGAAAACCGCTTGCAACTGGCCCATCAACTGGAAGCCGAGCGCAAAGAAGCCGAGCGGCTGCAAGAGTTGGACAACTTTAAAAGCCGCTTTTTTGCCAATATCTCGCACGAGTTCCGCACGCCGCTGACGGTGATACTCGGCATGGCGGATCAGTTGGCCCAAAGTCGCGCAAGTGACGGGGTGACTCAAAGTCACCCCGTCACTATGATAAAACGCAATGGCCAAAACCTGCTGCGGCTCATCAACCAAATCCTTGACCTCGCCAAGTTGGAGTCGGGCAAACTCAGCCTGCAACTCGAACCCGCCGACATGGTGGCGTTTGGCCGCTACATCGTCGAGTCGCTGCACTCGCTCTCCGAAATGAAGGGCGTTCTGCTGCATTTTGAAGCCGAAACGGAGGTACTGTGGATGGATTTTGATGTGGAAAAAATGCAGTCCGTGCTGTTCAACCTGCTCTCCAACGCCCTCAAATTCACCCCCGAGGGCGGCCACATTTACCTGAAAATCGACCGCGCCGAAGCGGGTGGCCAGCCGCAATGCCGCATCACGGTGCGCGACACGGGCGTGGGCATACCGCCAGAAAAGTTGGGGCGCATTTTTGAGCGCTTCTACCGCGTCGACGAGTCCTCGACCCGCCAAGCAGACGGCACGGGCATCGGGCTTTCGCTTACGCGAGAGTTGGTACGGCTCATGGGCGGCGAGATTTCGGTGAAAAGCGCGGTGAGCGAAGGGGCGAGTTTTGAGGTGGTGCTGCCAGTGAGGGTCAACCCCACCCCCGACTTCCCCCGTGTCAACCCCACCCCCAACCCCTCCTCCGCCGATGGGCGGAAGGGGAGGCGTGACTTGTACCGCGATGTTGTGGGGGATGTCGCTTCCCCCCTTCCGCCCATCGGCGGAGGAGGGGTCGGGGGTGGGTTTGATGCGGGGGATGTCGGGACTGACGCGCTCTCGCTCCTCGCCTCTCACCCCACGCTTCTTATCGTAGAAGACAACGACGACGTGCGCCATTACCTCCGCGCCTGCGTATCGGAGCAATACCGGGTGTTGGAGGCCCGCAACGGGCGGGAAGGCATTGAAATGGCACTGGAACATACGCCCGACCTGATCGTGAGCGATGTGATGATGCCTGAAAAAGACGGCTTCGAACTGTGCCAGACCTTGAAGCACGATGAGCGCACGAGCCACATCCCCATCGTGCTGCTCACCGCGAAGGCTTCGGTGGAAAGTCGCATCGCGGGGCTGAGTCGGGGGGCAGACGCTTACCTGTCCAAGCCTTTCCACCGGGAAGAACTGCTGCTGACCGTAGCCAACTTGCTGCAAATGCGACGGGTGCTGCAAGCGCGTTTGCGGGCTGCGCTGCTGGCCGCACAAGCCGCGCCGGGCCTTCTCCCCGAAGCCATCGCCATCGAGCCGGAGGCGCAGGCTGTACTGGAAATCGAGGATGTTTTTGTGCAGAAAATGCGCCGCTACGTGGAGGAAAACTTGGGTAATGCCGACCTCTCGATGGACGAACTCAGCCGGGCCATGACGATGAGTTATCAGAATTTGCACCGCAAACTGACGGCGCTCACGAGCCTCTCGCCAGTGCAGTTCATCCGCACCATCCGACTGCAAAAAGCGATGTCGCTGCTGCAAACTACCCGGCTCTCCATCGGCGACGTGGCCTTCGAGGTGGGTTTCAGCGACCCGAAGTATTTCAGTCGGGTGTTCGCCGAAGAATTTGGGAAACCGCCGAGCGCGGTGCGCGAAAGCGGGGTTATTTGATCTTTTGTAAAAACTTAGTCGCTGGTGCCCCTTGACTTGTCATGTCTCCACTTCGTTGCGACATGACAAGTCAAGGATGGCTAAGTTTTTACGATCTTTTTTAGCGTTTTTTCTGTGAATTAGAGTTTTCTCCACCTCATTTGAGAGAATTGTGAACCTCTCCACGAGGGGCTATCCCCCACTTTTGTGCCATCGGAATGGAGGAGGCTGTTGGCCGTTAGCCGTTGGCT
>JAYSUY010000637.1:0-4061 GCA_043718855.1 Saprospiraceae bacterium
ACCAGCCCCAGCGGGGCGCAGCAAAAACAGGTGTCTGCTACGCCCCGCTGGGGCTAAAACCTTCTAGGGGCAATCTTGTCTACCGATGCTATGCCCCTCCGGGGCTTCCAGGTTTTGGTGCGTTTGCCCTGAATCCACCTACTACGGCAACCCTAAGTTCACAGGCCAATAATTTTTCGAAGCAAACCCTCATCCACTGCTCCCCCGGCAAAGTCGTCGAAGGCTTTTTCAGTGACTTGAATGATGTGATTTTGGATAAAAGGTGCGCCTTCGGCAGCACCTTGTTCGGGCGATTTGATGCAACATTCCCACTCCAACACGGCCCAGCCGGCATAATCGTACTGCGCCAGTTTCGAGAAAATCGAGGCAAAGTCCACCTGCCCGTCGCCCAGCGAGCGGAAGCGGCCGGGGCGGTTGATCCAGTCCTGATAGCCACCATACACGCCACTGCGTCCGGTGGGGTTGAACTCCGCATCTTTCACGTGGAACATCTTGATCCGCTCGTGGTAGAAGTCAATATATTGCAGGTAATCAAGTTGTTGCAACACAAAATGGGAGGGATCGTAGAGGATATTGCAGCGGCGGTGATTGCCAGTGGCTTCCAAAAATCGCTCGAACGTGGCCCCATCATGCAGGTCTTCGCCAGGGTGGATTTCGTAGCACAAATCTACTCCGGCATCCTCGAAAGCATCAAGGATGGGCAGCCAGCGCTGCGCCAACTCGCGGAAACCAGCCTCTACCAAGCCCTTTGGGCGTTGCGGCCATGGATACACGGTGTGCCAAATCAGTGCCCCTGAAAATGTGACATGAGCATCCAGACCAAGATTTCGGCTGGCTTTTGCTGCGTTTTTGAGGGTCTGCACAGCCCACTCCGTGCGGGCTTTAGGATTGCCGCGCAGGTTTTCAGGCGCGAAGGTGTCGAACATCAGATCGTAAGCCGGATGCACCGCCACGAGTTGGCCCTGTAGGTGGGTGCTGAGTTCAGTGATGCGCACCCCGCAAGCCTCCACCCGGCCCTTGAGGTCATCGCAGTAGGTTTTACTTTCGGCGGCTTTTTCGAGATCGATCAGGCGGCTGTCCCAAGTCGGGATTTGCACCCCGACGTAGCCGAGCGAAGCTGCCCAGCGGCACACGCTTTCCAAAGAATTGAACGGGGCGGTGTCGCCCATGAACTGGGCAAGGAAAATGGCGGGACCTTGAATGGTAGTCATGTGAGAAAAGGCGAGAGACCAACCTACGCCAAGGCTTCGGCGGGTAAAAGTGAAAAATGAGGAGCGAGACCTGAGCGTGAGGCGAGGCTTCGGCGGGTGAAGGGGCAAAAATAGAAAATACTGATTCACCGAGTCTGCACCAGCGGAACTC
Source organism: Saprospiraceae bacterium (assembly GCA_043718855.1). GTDB lineage: Bacteria > Bacteroidota > Bacteroidia > Chitinophagales > Saprospiraceae > M3007. Next base: position 1,363 of record JAYSUY010000637.1, read on the forward strand.
ATCGGTGCTTCATTTTGTAAAAGCAGCCCGCAACCCAGTACGGCTCCTCCTCAGCGCGTACTTTTTTTAACTTTGCACTCATTTTACAACGCACAGCATGGCAAAAGACTGGAACCTGAACGAAAAAACCAACACCCTGAAAAAAGAACCCGAATACGCGGTGTTGGTGAGCGTCATCACGCCCGACGTGACGGAGACGCAGGCGCACGAGTACATGGACGAGCTTCAATTTTTAGCAGAAACGGCTGGTGCACAGACCATTAAGCGATTTACTCAGCGGATGCAGCACCCAGAACACCGCACGTTCATCGGCAAGGGCAAGGTGGAGGAAATACGCCAGTACCTCGAACGCCACGAGGAGGTGAACATGGTGATCTTCGACGACGACCTCAGCGGCAAACAAACTAACCACTTGGAGGAGGCCCTGAAGGTGAAAATTGTGGATCGTTCCTCGCTCATCCTCGATATTTTTGCCAGCCGGGCGCAATCTTCTCAGGCCAAAACGCAGGTCGAATTGGCCCAGATGAAATACCTGCTGCCCCGATTGCGCGGCCTCTGGACACACTTGGAGCGGCAGGGTGGTGGTATCGGGATGCGCGGTCCCGGCGAGACGCAGATCGAGACTGACCGCCGCATCGTGCAGTACCGCATGAAAATTCTGGAAGACCGGCTCAAGGACATCGACCGCCAAAACCAGACGCAGCGCAAAACGCGCGGTGAACTCATCCGGGTAGCACTCGTAGGCTACACCAACGTCGGAAAAAGCACCTTGCTCAACCTGCTCTCCAAGTCGGAAGTTTTGGCAGAAAACAAACTTTTTGCTACGCTCGATACCACGGTGCGCAAAGTTGTTTTTACTCAAATGCCTTTTTTACTCTCTGATACTGTGGGTTTTATCCGAAAACTCCCCCATCATTTGGTAGAGAGTTTTAAAAGCACATTAGACGAGGTGCGCGAAAGCGACATCCTGCTCCATGTAGTGGATGTGGCACACCCGCAGTTTGAAGATCACCTCCGCACGGTACAGCAGACGCTACAAGAATTGGGTGCAGCAGAAAAACCGACGCTGATGGTGTTCAATAAAATTGATCTCTACCGCGAGCGGTATTTCGATGACCTGTTGACCAAAACAGAGCGCAAAGATTTGGAAGCCGAACTCCGAGACCGTTTACTTAATGCCTACGGTGAAAACCTTTTCGTCTCGGCGCACACGAAAGAAGGCATGGACGAATTCCGCGAACGAATCACTCGACTCATCAAGGAAGCGTATGTGATTCGATATCCACATCAGGTGAAGGGTTGGAACTGAGTACAAACCGAGCGAAAGAGTGCATCCTGTTCTTTTGGAAAATACCGTCCTTCGTGTCGTATTTTTTAAACATGAAACTCATGCAGCGTCACCTCCTCATTCTGTTGGCCCTATTCGCTACAATTACGGCCTTCGCTCAAACAAGTCTTTTTGTCCCGCGCAATTTTCAAAAGCCCTATGAAAAGGGTACCCGCAGTTGGGACGGAAAGCCCGGCCCTAATTACTGGCAGAACCGCGCCAACTATGTCATCAAAGCCAATATTGATCCTAAAACCCGGCGGCTGAGTGGCGAAGAGACCATCTCTTACATTAACAACAGCCTTGACTCTCTCAAACTTATCCGCCTCAAACTCCAGCACGACCGCTACCGCAAGGGTGCTCAACGCTCCAGCGACGTAACTGCCAGCGATGTGAGCGATGAAGGTACCCGCATCGAAGCCCTGACCTACAACGGCAAAGGAGTAGACGAAAAAAGTCGTCGCCGATTCAGCACCTTTCTGGATATTGAACTGAAAGACAATAAGTTAGCACCAAAAGACACTGCCGTACTGACCGTCAAGTGGTCATACACCTTGCCCGCCGGAGAGGACGCAGCCCGTGAGTGTGTGTGCGACAGCACCACATTTTTTGTGCCTTACTGGTATCCTCAAATTGCCGTGTACGACGACCTAAACGGTTGGGCCTCATTTCCTTACACTGGGCAGCAAGAGTTTTATCACGAGTTCGGCGACTATGACGTGACCATCACCATGCCCGCTGGTTTTCAGGTATGGGCCACTGGCCGCTGGCAGAACGCCGCTCAGATTCTTTCCAAAACTCATCTCAAGCGCTGGAGTCAAGCCTTCACCGCGACCGACGTGATGTCCATTTTTTCGGAAAAAGAACTGAAAGAGGGGAGCGTATTCAAGAAAAAAGGCCCCAATGCTTTCCATTTTGTAGCCAACGACGTACCCGATTTTGCATTCGCTGCCAGCGATCACTATAACTGGGATGTAACTTCGGTCATCGTAGACGACAAAACATCTCGCCGCACCTTCGTCAGCGCAGTCTACAACAGCAAATCTACCGATTACCCGCAAGTGGCCCGTATCGCCGCCGACGGCATCCGCCTGATGAGCACTTGGCTACCCGGCTACCCGTTTCCCTACCCGACCATGACGGTGTTCAACGGCAACGATGGCATGGAATACCCGATGATGTGCAACGACGTGAGCACTGCACCCGGCTCGCCCATGACGCTCACAGTACATGAAGTGAGCCATACTTATTTCCCATTTATGATGGGCATCAACGAGCAGGATTACGCTTGGATGGATGAAGGCTGGGCTGCATTTTTTGACTACCTGCTGTCGGATTCGCTCAGCAACCACACCCTCGGTGGGGTGCGCAA
>JAYSUY010000638.1:0-11807 GCA_043718855.1 Saprospiraceae bacterium
AGGCCTCCAAATGTTCCACGCCATCCTTAGATATCCGCAACATTAAATCTTACTTCAACAATGTCAATGAACTTGTGTACATACCGTAGGTTTTAAAAAACCTTCGAGGTTTAAAGCCCAGAAACCCCAGAGGTTTACCTACCAGATTCATCAATCATCATTACCAATATGGACAAATCACCCAAACCCTCCACCCCCAAGGCCCTGAAAAAACCCATCCAAGACCCCGAAACGAAGGAAGCCCTCAAGGGCCTCCGCATCACCGTCAACGAGTTTGGCGAGATCATCCGAGACTACAACATTGACGACATCAATAAATTCTTGGACGAGAATGTGCCGGACAAGAAGTTTACGGCTGAATAAACTATTGGCTGTTGGCTGTTAGCCGTTGGCAAAAGGCCAATAGCAAATGGCCAAAAGCCAATTTTAATCTATTGAAATCCACTCTTGAACATTCCGGCAGTCCCCAGTGCCGGGCCAAATCGTTCTCATGACGACAAACCGGTTACGCAGTTCTCTGCGGACGTGTGTTGCCATCGCAGCCTTCGCTCCGTTTTTCTTCCTCTTTGCTGTACCCTTGAATGCCCAATCTAGTGCATTCACGTTTAATTACAACGGCCCTTACAACTTCTCCGCCGGGCCGGGGTGCAGCCGCTCGCTTCAAAGCATTTTCATGGGCAATGAGCCCGTCGTGACGGCTACTACGCCTGGCGCGACGGTCACCATGTCTATGTACAGCCAAAGCGGCTCATTTCCAAATTTCTACACTTTTACCGACCTGATACCGGCCCCGTTCACGCTCACCGTAGGCTGGTTCGTGAAAGATAATTTAGGCAACTCCCACACTTTCCAGATCGTGGGCATTCAGATTGTGGACAACGTGGCACCCACCTTCGACCTGACCAACCACCCGCCCACGCTGTCGTTCAATTCGATAGCACAAGTGCCACCCCCGGTCTGGCCACCGTTTTCAGACAACTGCGGCTTCGCCCCAGTTCCCGACACGATGTACACCCAGACCGGCACTGTGCCGCCCATCTGCTCGTCCGGCACTTTCATGCGTACCTGGAAAGTGAGGGATATCAACAACAACACCGCCACCTTCACCCAGACCATTCAGATTTTCAAGGATACGCTGCCACCCACCGTGTCGCAGTTTCCCCAAAATGGCTCCGCTCCGTGCAGTCAAATCCCGACGGCTTACCCCGCTTGGATAGCGGCGCAGATGGCGAACTTCACGGCCAGCGACCCTTCGGGCATCAAAACTTACGACAACAACGCGCCGCTGCCCTTCCCGCCCGGATGCACGGCCCCGGTGCAGGTGCGGTTTCGGGCCATCGACAATTGCAACCTGAGTTTTCCCACGTTCGCCACCTTCACCTCCTTCGACAACAAGCCGCCCGTCGTTGTGCAAGACCCCCGCGACACCTTGGGCTACTGCTCGCCTACCAACTCCTACCTCGTGGACTTGGGCAAGTGGATCAAAAATCACGGCTACCTCCAAGCCTACGACTCCTGTTCGGCAGCCTCTTATTTTACCTATAGCATGAAAATCGGCGGCGTGGTGCGTGACTCGGCGCAGGTGGTAGCTGCCTTACAAGCCTCGTTTTCAGGTGCTTGTGGCAGCCAAATCTTTGGCAACAAACTCTACACCAAGGTGCGGGGTAAGGTGCTGGTGGAGTTTTTGGTGAAAGACGCTTGCAACAACGAAGGCAGCATGGGCGAAGCCCTGTTCGGCGTGATCGACACCGTGCCACCCATCATCACGGGCATCGGATTGGATGAAGAATGCGGGGGGGGCAACGACCAGACTTTCCTCCAGACTTGGATCAACGCGCACGGCAACGCCACGTTTACCGACGAATGCTCTACCGTTTCGTGGACGGATTTCTCTTGGACGACCAGCAACGGGCAGACCGGTACCGGCACCTTCGGCACCGGCCCCTACCCGACAGTGCAAGCCAACAACTGCACTTGGTGGGTGGATGTCACCTTCCGTGCCAGCGATGACTGTGGCAACGTGGGGTTAAAAAAATTGCGCTTCCAGATCAAGGACACCACCAAGCCCGTGTTCCCGGCACAACCCACGATGCAGGTGTATTGCCCTGATACGGAACCACTTATTCCGCTGCCTACCGTGCCCGCCACCGACAACTGCGATGCCATTCTGGCCTACGCTTCCACCAGGCAGACCGTACCCGGCTCATGCAGCGGCAACTACAATGTGGTGATCACCTTCACCGCCACCGATGACTGCGGCAACACCAGCACTGGCACCCAGACCTACGAAATCCGCGATACGGTGCGCCCCATTTTTACCCTCGTACCCGTAGGAAAAACTTTCCGCTGCGACACCTTCGCGTTACCCGCCCCCGCTGTGCTGGGTATGGGCATCAATGCCGACGACCCCTTCGGGTGCAGCGTGATACTGCCCAACGCCCTCACCACCAGCGTGGCTTCGGGTAAAAACCCAGACCCCGCCCTCTGCGGCCACTACACCTACCCCATCACCCGCACCTTCACCGTGCGCGACGACTGCGGTAACACCGCCACTGCGACTCAGGTGCTTAACGTGGTAGACAACCTGCCCCCGGTGCTGGCAGGCTTCATCGACACGACCATCGCCTGCGAACTGCCGCTGGTTTTCCTGCCGCCCACTTCGGTAGACGCTTGCGGCTCGCCCGTGACCCCGCCAGCCAAAGTGAGCGACGTGACGAGCGCAGGGCCTTGCCCCGGCTCACCCATCCGCACGTGGGTTTGGGAATCTAAGGATGTATGCGACAACAAGGGTGTGTTTGAGCAGATGATCATGGTGCGCGACACCGCCCGCCCCGTCATCCTCTCGGGGGTGCCGCCTAATATCTCGGTGGAGTGCGACGCGATACCCACCGCACCGCTGTTTTCCACTTTCACGATGGATGACAACTGCGATGCACTGCCTGTGCTGTCGTTTGTTGAAACCGAACTTCGCGACCCCAATACCGCCAACTGCGACCACTGGACGAACTACGTCATCCGCCGCCAATGGACGGCCACAGACAACTGCGGCAACGCCCGCACCTACACGCAAAACATTCAGGTACAGGATAATACCGGGCCGCTGCTCACGGCAGTGCAGCCCATCATGCTGCCCGCCGACCAAGGTGTTTGCGGAGCAACGGTGGTGGTGCCATCACTGCTTTCGGTACGCGACATCTGTACCTCGCTGGGCAGCAGCCTCACGCTGCGCGACACCGTGGCGTTGGTGAACACCAGTGGCTTGCCCAATAATCAGGTACCGGTGGACACGGTGGTGTTTCAGTGGGCATCGCCTAATTTACCGCCCTCCGTGCCAGTGGTCGGTCCGGCCACCCTCATCGTCACCCTCAAAGATGCTGATGCGAACGAGCCGACCGAAACCCTGCGCATCCTCGGCGAAGACAACTCGCTGCTGGGTACCACAGCCCTCATCGGCGGCCAGTGTAGCGGCCAGAGCAGCGTCACCGTCAGCATCACTGCGGACCAGATGAATGCTTGGCTCACCGACGGCCAACTCAACATCCGACTGGCAGCGAAGGGCATCATGCCCGTGAACAATGAGGTGAACGCCGTGTGCCCCAGCGCCTTCGCATTCGCCCAACTGACTTACGGCATTGCTTCGCAGCAAGTCCCCGTAGTCCTCACCTACCGCCTCGATGCCAACCCAGCACTGGCCTACCCGCCTTCGGGCAGCACCTTCCTCACCGCTGGCACCCACAGCATCGTGTACACCGCCACCGATTGCGCAGGCAACACTTCATCGGCCAGCACCACCGTGAGCATACAAGATTTGCAGCCGCCGACCGTGACCGCGCCCGCCAACCAGACTTACTTCGTGGGGCAAAACAACTGCGTCAGCACGGTCACGCTGCCCTTCCCCGGCATTGCCGACAACTGCGACGTGTCGGGGATGCTGATGAAAAGTTCGGCCCTCGTGCCGCTCGATTTTGTATCAGACCCCGACGCGGGTTTTATCCCAAAAGACGTGACGCTCAACATCACGGGCCTGATTCCCAACGCCGTAGGTTTGGGCAAACTCATCATACGGCACCGGGGCGACAACGCGCAGTTGGGCGAGTTTTTCACAATTTTTGACGAAAGCAACGACTCACTCGCCCCCACATCAACCAGCACGACGGGCGATTGCAACGCCAATTTTCACGAGTCCAGCTTTGTCGTCACTGCCGCCTTGCTCAACAAGTGGGCGGCTAATGGCGTGACGAGTTTTAAGTTGGTGGCGAATGACAACGCTGGCACTTACATCAACTTTATCAACCCCTGCGGCCCGCAAGTGGCCGGACCTGACGGCAGCAGCGCGGTGCAAGCGGTGCTGATGTACAGTTACGGCGTGGTGGACTACGAAATCCAGAACGCCGCTGGGATGCCCATTCAAGGCGGCTTGCTCACGGGCAGCCAGACGACAGCCACGCTCCCGGCAGGCAATTACAAGGTGAAATACACGGTGGCCGACAACAGTGGCGTGATGGGCATGGCAATGTATAACCTCACCGTGCGCGACACGGTGCGGCCCGTCGCCAAGTGCAAAGACATCATTATCAATACTTTTCCTACGGGAAAAAAAGACACCCTGACCGGGGCCATCATCAACAACGGCAGCACGGACAACTGCTCGGCCAACCTGACGTATACGCTCTCCCGCTCGGTGTTCAGTTGCTTGGACGTTTCACCAACCGGCATTCCCATCACCCTCACGGTGCACGACACGTCGGGCAACACTGCCACTTGCGATGCCTCCATTCAGGTGCAACCCGTTGTGGTGGTGCCCAGCGCCGAGCCGCCCTGCGACGGCGGCACCCTGAAACTCTTAGCCAACCCGCCCGCCGGAGGGCCATACAGTTACAGTTGGAAAGGGCCGAACGGCTACATGACCAGTGGGAGTGTCGAAAACCCCCTCATCCCCAATGCTACGAAGCCCATGAACGACGGCACCTACACCGTCACGATCACGGGCGTACCCGGCTGTACGGTTACGGGCAACGTGACGGTGAGTCTCATCTCGCTCCCCGTGAAGCCCATCCTCTCGGTGGATTCGCTCGACGGGTCGTACTGCGCGGGCAACAATGTGCTGCTTTCCATCCCTAACAATGGCGAAACCTACGACTGGTACGAAGTGATAGGGGGCAGCCCCGTTTTGCTGGCGACTACGCAGCAGCCCAACGCCACCAATTTTACCGTCGTGCAGCCCAGCATCGGGCAGCACCAGTACCTCGTACGGGCCAGGGGCGGCGGTTGTGTTTCCCAAAATTCTGACCCGAAATTTATCACGGTACACGCCGTGCCGACGGCGCAGGTGACAGACCTGCTCTTGGAGCGCTGCGAAGGCGAGCCGCTCACGCTGGGCGCAGTGTCAGCAGGCAGCGGAGCGGTGTACCACTGGACGGGGCCGGGCGGTTACAACGCCTACGCCCAGTCGCCGCTCGTCACCCCCAGCATCGACTCGGCCCTTAATGCCGGGCCATACATCCTCACGGTGTTCAAGGACGGCTGCCGCTCCAACACCTCCGTGACGCAGGTGAAGGTGAAGAACAAACCCGCCAAACCCGACCTCACCACCGCCAAAGCCCAGGTGTGCGAAGGGGCCAACGTGCTGCTGCTCATCAGCAACACAGTGCAGGCAGCAGACTACCGTTGGAAATCGCCCGGCCAAGTACACGACACCGTCACCATCTCCAATTTTCTGAACTTGACCAACATCACGAAGGCTTGGGAAGGCAACTGGCGGGTGTCAGCATTCGAGAACGGCTGCGAATCGCAAATTTCTGACCCTCTGCTGATTGAGGTGCAAGAATACCCCGACGTGACCGCGCCGCCACCAGGTACGATTTGCTCGGGCGACACCTTGAATCTCTCTGCTACTGCCAGCCAATCGATTGATAAGTGGACTTGGACTGGGCCGGGGGCGTTCAGCGCGTTCGAGCAAAACCCGATGCGCATCCCCGGCGTGTCGGGGACTTACAAGGTGATCGCCAAGACCCTCTTCGGCTGCGCCGACTCGGCTTTTGTGACCGCGCTCGTGTCCGTGCCGCCCCAAATTTCAGTCAGTAACGACGGCCCGGACTGTCTCACGGGCAACCAGACCATACACCTGAGCGCAAGTATTTCTTCGGGCGAAGGGCCGTTTACATACATGTGGAGCGGGCCGAACTACAATTCTACCGATTCTGTTGGCCTGATACCCAATGCCACCGCTGCTCAAACCGGGGCTTACAACCTGGTGGTGAAGGACAAGTACAACTGCCCTTCGGCGATGGCAACGACCAACGTGACGGGTCAGAACATCCCGGTAACGCCCAATATTGAGGCTGTACCTCTGGATGCAAAGGCTTGCCCTGGTGAGATGGTGCTGATTCGGGTGACGAATGCCAGCGACTATTCGGGCAATGTCAAATACCTGTGGAAGTTGCCCACCAGCGCAGGCGGCCAAGCGGAGACCACCGTGCCGGAGTACAAAATCTTCTCCCTTAATGCGCAGTTTGTGGGCAACTACACGGTCATGGTGAAGGTGGACAGCTGCACTTCACTGGTGTCCGGCACAGTCAGTGTTGCCATGAAGCCCAAACCAGCCCCACCGAACATCGGCTCCAACTCGCCCGTCTGCTCCGGCCAAACGGCTACGCTGAAAGTGCAAAATCCCCAACCCGGACACACCTACTTTTGGACGGGCGGGCCGAACAGCGGCAATACTAGCAACCTGCCTACTTGGGAAATTTCGAATGTGGATTCACTGCTTCACACCGGGCAATATTACTGCCGCGCTACCCTCAACGGTTGCACATCAGAATCAAGCGAAGGCATAGCACTGGTGGTACACCCCACGCCGCAGGTGCCGTTTGCGTTCAGCACCACCACGCCGCTTTGCCTCGGCCAGCCCAACACGCTGCGCTTGGAAATCAACTCCACGAGTAGCACAGCGGGAGCGACCTATGAGTGGTTCAATGCCGCGACCAACGACTCGCTCGCTCCGCCCAGCACTTCGCCCACTTTCCAGACCACCAACTTGGCGAGTGTGCTGCAACCGGGTGTCAACAATTTCTACGTCGTGGCTACGCGCACCAACTGCCCTTCGGGAAAATCGCAGCAGGTTACCGTCTGGGCTGACACCATCCCCAGCAGCAAGGCTTTCGCCGGGCCGAGTTTTGTGGCTTGCGACACCACGCCGTTCCTGCTCAATGCCGTGATGCCGACGGTGGGCAGCGGCACTTGGACTTTGTTCAACGGCGGAACGGTACAAATCGTCAACCCCAACAGCGACAGCACTTTGGTGAGAAAAGCCCAGCCAAACGGCACCTACACCTTCGCGTGGACCATTTCGGCGGGTGCCTGCAAAAACTACAGCCAAGACACGATGGTCGTGAAAGTCAACCGGAAACAGACGGCGGTCTCTCCAGCCATCATCACCAAGTGCGCCGTGACGGAAGCCCAACTTTCGGCTACGCAGGGCGACCCGATACTCGGTTTTTGGAGCCAAGACACCTCGCAGTACAGCATCCTCAACGTGCGCATCGCGGACTCCTCCCAGACCAACACCAGCGTAGGCCCGCTCACACCCGGCGTGTCGTATTTTTTCTACTGGAACATCAACGTGCCGGGCTGCCCGCCCTCCGTGAGCCAAACTGTGCTGCGCTCGCTCAGCCCCAAGCCCTTCCTCGGCCCCAACGTGACTTGGTGCAGCCCCGATGCCACCTACCTGCTGCAAGCCCCGATACTGCCCAGTGGTCAGTTTGGTGAAACAGGGCGTTGGTACAGCCCGGAGTCTAACTTGGTTTTCCAAAACCCGACCAGCCTCAGTTCGCTGGTCTCCGGCCTCAAACCGGGCAAAAACACCATCATCTGGGAAATCAACGGCGGTCTGTGCGGGCTGGACTCGCGCGACACGCTCATCATCGACTACGGCCTCGCCCCCGTGCTGACCAACGATGAGATCACCGTACCCTATGGGACAAAAGTGACCATTGATGTGTTGAAAAACGACCTGTTGCCCAGCACTTTCGATGCGTTCATAGTCGCTTACCCAATGGGTGGCAAACTCGACTCTATCTCCGATGGGCTGTATACATACCAGCCCAACGGCAGTTTCTCTGACAAAGACGTGGCATTTTACCGGGTCTGCAATTTTGTCTGCCCGCTCGCAACTTGCGCTACGGCGAGCATCACTTTCAACGTGCAGGAAAACGTGGATTGTCCCCCACCAACCGTGATCACGCCCAACGGCGACGACCTGAACGATGCCTTCGTGGTGCGGCGCTGCCAGCAGGGCGGCGAAGGCCCCACCAACCGCACGGTGACGGTGTTCAACCAGTGGGGCGACGAGGTTTTTCACAAAGAAAACTACCAAAACGACTGGGAAGGCACCAACAGCGGCGGCGAGGATTTGCCCGTCGGGACGTACTATGTGATTGTAGATTTCGGCGACGGTTCGAAGACGTACGCGGGATTTTTGATGATACAGCGGTAGGCGAGAAGTATGAACTATGAACGAGGAAGTATGAACGGCGAGATGTCGTGTGGTTCCTCGTTCATAGTTCCTCGTTCATAGTTGACTTAAACACCGATTTTTATGAAAAAACTTTACTCCACTCTTTTCGCCCTTGTTGCCACTGTGGCAGTCGCTCTTGCCCAACAGGAGCCGATGCAGACGCAGTTTTTCTTCAACAAACTGGCCCACAACCCCGGCTACGCGGGCAGCGAAGGCACCCCGGAAATCACGGCGGTGTATCGCAACCAGTGGATGGGGCTGGAGGGTGCGCCCAATTTCCAGACAATCTCCTACAACCAGCCGATTTTCAGCAATCGGGTGGGTATCGGGGCCAACCTCTCGCGGTACAGCATGGCCATCACACGGGCCATTACCTTCGACATGGTGTACAACTACCGCATCGACATGAAGAAAGGCACGCTGGGCATCGGTATACAAGCAGGGGCGCGGCATTTTTACCAAAACTGGAACGACTCGCGCATCATCAGCGACGTGCCGCGAGCGCAGGACGGCTCGATACCCACCGATGCCAACAGCAAGGTGGTCGCCAACTTTGGGGCGGGTTTTTACTACAAAACCGATATATGGTATGTGGGTGCGGCCGGCCAGCGGCTTTACGTCAACAACATCGATTTTGCTGATACGGGTGAGCCATTCTCCCGCGAGGTGCTGCACCTCAACGCGATGGTCGGCTCCACCTTCAAACTCAGCAAAGACTGGAAACTTACGCCTCAACTGCTGATGAAGTACGTCCCTAAGGCCCCCCTCGATGTAGATGTGAACGCTATGGTGAGCATGAAAGACAAGTTTTTCGGCGGCCTCACCTACCGCACCGGCAACGGCGTGACCGCGAGCGGCGGGGAGAGTGTAGATGTGTTGCTGGGGATGCAGGCCACCGAGAAGATTTTCTTCTGCTTCTCCTACGACATCGGCCTCACGCCGCTGCGCAAGTACAGCAACGGCACCATCGAAGCAACAGCACGGTACCGGTTCAATCCGCCTGCGCCAGATGATATACCTGTGAGGGGTTCACTGGATTTCTTGAACGGCGTGGAGAAAAAGGACAAGGGAAAGAAGAAAAAGCAGTAGCCATAAGTTTTTCCGCCAAAAAAGCGTTTACGCCGCTCATCACACATTCAAACAATGAAGTACCTGAACTTAATCCTACTGCTCCCCCTCCTGCTGTTCGGCATCGTGGCGGAGGCACAAAATTCCGCCAAAGCAAAATCAAAAGACCGCTTCCGCGAGAAGGACGACCCGGATAATCCGACCGAAATCTTCAACGAAGTAGCCGCCAACAGCGAGAACATGGACTTGGCTCCGGCGTTTTACAAAAACGGCGTAGTGTTCGTCAGCAACCGCAAAAGCAAAGGTGCACGCGACCGTACAACGGGCGAGGCGTACCTCAGCCTGTGGTTTGCTCCAGGCGATCCGAACGGCAAACTTACCCCAGCTTCATCGTTCCCGCTGGAAGTGACGACCAACAAAAACGAAGGTCCGGTGACCTTTAGTCGCGACTTTAAAACCTTGATTTACAGCCAGAATAACAACAAAGACGGAGTGGCTAAGGCTGGGAAAGACGGAGTAGTGCACATGAAAATCTATGTGGCCATTGATGGCGGGCGCGAGTGGAAACGCAAAGGCGAAATGCCGTTTTGCAGCAACGAGTACGACTGTATGTACCCCAGCCTGAGCACCGACAACCGGCGGCTTTACTTCTCCTCCGATATGCCCGGTGGCCTCGGCGGCTACGACATTTACTACTCGGATATGAGTGAATCAGGTTGGACTACGCCCGTCAACGCGGGGCCGATCATTAACTCCGCAGCCGACGAGCGCTTCCCGTTCATCGCACAATCTGGCACCTTGTTTTTTTCCTCCAACGGCCACAACACGCTGGGTGGCTACGACCTATTTTTTGCCAACCCCAGCCCGGAGGGCTTCCAGGAAGTGTACAACCTGAATGCGCCTTACAACACGCCCGCCAACGAGATGAGCATCATCGTGGACTTCGACGGGAAAAAAGGCTTTTTCACCAGCGACCGCGAGCCGGGCATGGGCGGACTTGATATTTTTTCCTTCGTATCGGCCAAAGGCATACAGGGCATTGAGAAACCGAAGGTGATCCCAGCAGAAATCGTGGTAGTGGATGCCTCCACCGGAGAAGCACTGCAAGGCGCGTCCATCCACTTGCTTCAGCCCTCAGACGACGGTTTTGTGAGCGGAAAAAACAATTTTTACGACCTCGACCTGCTGCCAGTGCAAGACCAGAAAAACGCGCTGAGCATGCAACTTACCCGCAAGGGAGGCGATGCATTGGGCAATCCCGACTTGCTCACCAATGCCAACGGCAAGGCGCAGGTGGACCTCACCCGTTACAAAAGTTACTTCGTGCTTATCAACCTAGAAGGCTACATCACGGGCGACCGCCTGATCGTGGCCGATAAGTTGGAAAACGGCAAACTGCGGTTCAGTCTAAAAGTGCAGCCTCCCTGTATGCGGTCAGGTGGCACGGTCATCACGCAGAAGTTTGGCACCCGCATCTCCAACGCTACGGTTAAATTTGTCCATGCTAGCACTGGCTTCATCACCATGGCTCGCACCACGATGAACGGTCAGTTTGATGCCTGCTTGCCGGAAGAAGGCAACTACATCGTTACGGTAGAAAAACAGGGCTTCAAAACCGAGGATTTCCGCGTGACAGCCCGCCCGAATGACCCGCTGTTCAACGAAATCACACTCACCCCCGAAGCAGAAAACGTGACCGCTGATGATGTGGCGCCGCTTGCCAATGGCCTGCGTCAGGGCGCGGTGATCGTGATGGACAAGATTTTTTACGAGTACAACAAGGCCACGCTCAATTACAGCGCAGTGCGCCACTTGGATGCGCTCTACGAGTTGCTCCAAAAATACCCTGACATGCAGATTGACCTCGTGTCGCACACCGATACACGCGGCGACGCGCGGCCCAACATGGAACTCACCGAAGAGCGCTCCAAAAATGCCAAGACCTACCTCGTGTATCGCGGTATCAGCGCCGACCGCATCGGGGCCTACGGCAAAGGCGAGACCGAGCCGCGCAACCATTGCACCGAGGGCGTGGACTGCACCGATCAGATGCACCAGGAAAACAATCGCTTGGAAGTGAAAATCGTGAAAATGGGGGCGAGGCCGTAAACATCTACCACATCAACATCCCTTGCTTTGAAACACAAAAGGCACAAAAGGTACACAAAAGCGTCATTTAAAACTCTTTTGTGTGCCTTTTGTGCCTTTTGTGTTTCAAAATATG
>JAYSUY010000639.1:0-1499 GCA_043718855.1 Saprospiraceae bacterium
TGAGAGCAGAGCCAATGACTCAATGACGAATGACTCAATGACGAAATCGACCATCAAAACCGCACCCCCCACGTCAAGTGCGGCAGCAGCGGCAGCCCCTTCACCTCCTGTTTCTGCAAATTGGCACCCTCATCCAACGACACCCAGTAGGTGAAGTGCGTGTTGCGCCGCGCGTAGGCGTTGTATGCGCCCACCGACAACTGGTGCTGCGAGCGGCCCCAAGCCCACTGCCACACTGCCGACACATCCAACCGGTGCTGCCAGGGCTGACGAAAATCACCATAGCCCAAGCGCTCCACTTGCAGCGAATGCTGGTGCAAATCCAGCAACCGGGCCTTGCGCGTGGTCGGTGTCGGTAGGACAGCCTGCGGATATACCAGCAGCTGCGATACCGCATCGCCAGAAGCCAGCTGCCAGTTGGCCGACAGCGAGAAGTGCTTGCCCACTTGATGCACCACCATCGCCTTCAGGTGGTGACGGCGGTCGAAGCGGGCCGCGAACCACTCGCCCTCGTTCAGTTGGGCAAACCGCCGCTCCGAGCGTGCCAGCGTCCAAGAGACCCAGCCCGTGGTGCGGCCCGCCGTTTTTTCCACAAAAAATTCCAGTCCAGCAGCCCGGCCCTCTCCCAACGAGACTTCTTTTTCCCACGACCGAACGCCTCCCTCGTACTGTACAAACTGCTCAGGGTCAAGAAAAAAGAGCGAGTCCAGCACCTGCTCGTACCACAGTGCCGAATACTCCTCCACATTGTGCATCCGTTTGAAAAACAGCTCCGCCCGCAGCGCCCAGCAGCGCCCAGCCCAGCCCCCGCCCACAGTGGCCTGCTGGGTTCTTTGCGGCGGCAATGCGGAGCTGGCCATCAACCAGACATCGCCGGTAGATTCGATAAAATTAGGTGATACCGTGCGCAGTACCTGCGCCATGCTGCTCCACGAAGCTGCCGCGAAACCACCGCGCCGCCACTTCCGCTCCGCCGAAAGCCGGGGCTGCGGCAGTGCCCAGGTTTTGCCCCGGCTCGAAAACGTCTCTGCCCGCAAGCCCGCCCGAAGCCGCCAATCCGCTGTAGGCATCCACTCCGCCTCCCCGTGCAAAGCCAGCGTCAGGCCCCGCTCGTATGCTAGCCCGCTGGCTGCCACGGGCTGCCCCATGCTGTCCAACTCCACCCAGCCCGGCAGATCGTTCTGGCCCCCGAGATACAAGAAAGGCAGCACCCGCAGCACCGAGGCTTGCAGCCCCCCACGCATCGTCAAGCACTCGCTGGCAAACCAGTCGAGGTCAGTTTTGACAGAAAAATCTTGCAGTTTCGTGTCACTCAGCGTAGCAGGCAGATTACTTTCTTGCTCTTCGGCGGGTATTCCCTCCAATTTGGCATCCAACTGGCTCCGCGAGCGAAGCGCAAAGCGGCTCGCCGTCAGGGTGGTGTTGGCGAAGCATTTTTCCGAAAAAATGTGGTTCCAGCGCAGAGAGCCGAAGCGGTTCCGCCAGTCGTAAGTCGTGCG
>JAYSUY010000640.1:0-4051 GCA_043718855.1 Saprospiraceae bacterium
GGTAAAAAGAACGCCCCCCCTTGCTGCCCTCACCCCAGCACAATGTATCGCTTCCCTGGCAGCGTTCGTACCAACCCCTTGAACTCTAGCCCTAAGATGGTCGCGGCCAATTCACCTGGGCCGATCTGGGCTTCCTGAGTGAGTTGATCCACAGGGATTTCAGGCCGTTGCCGGATGATGTCGAACAAGGTGCGCTCGGCTGTCGAGAGATCAAGCGGGAGTTGCATCTGTACGGGCTGTTGCTTGCCGGTCTCTTGCCAATTTACCGCATCGGCAAGGTCATTGGCGGTTTCCATCAAGCGGGCTTTTTCACTTTTGATGAGCAAGTTGCAGCCAGCGCTTTTGGCATCGTGTGGGCGGCCTGGTACGGCCATCACCTCGCGTTCGTACTGGAAAGCCAAATCAGCGGTGATCATAGAGCCGCCGCTTTGGGCGGTTTCTACCACGATGATGGCATCGCACAGTCCGGCAATGATGCGGTTACGCATCGGAAAGTGGTCGCGGTCGGGCTTCTGCCCAGAAGTGTACTCGGTGAGCAGCCCGCCATTTTCGATCATCCGCAGGGCTGCGCTGCGGTGCTGTGCTGGGTAGATACTGCTCAAGCCATGCCCCAGCACACCGATATTTGGGATGTTGAGGGCTGATGCCTTGCGGTGTGCGGTGATGTCAATTCCAAAGGCCATTCCGCTTACAATCAACACATTGTATGCGGCTAAGCCTTCCACAATTTCTTCGCAGAGTGCCTTGCCTTGTTCGCTCGGCTGCCGGGTACCCACGATGGCAACGATGCGCCGAGCGCCAAGCAAATCGGCTGATGAACCTTTGAAAAACAGGAGGGCTGGGCTATCATGGCATTGCCGCAGACGGTTGGGGTAGCCCTCATCACTAAAAAAGAGGGCTTTGATACCATGCTTTTCCACAAATTCTACCTCTATCGCGGCTTGAGCCAGAGGGCCGGCGGAATTGGCCAAGGAGTCGGCTACGACGGTGCCGATGCCAGGGATTTTTAGCAAGTCCGAACGCTTTGCCCTAAACACCGCCTCCGCACTCCCGCAATGTGTGGCCAAAAGTTTGGCCGTTACCGCGCCCACTTGTGGCACTAAGGTGAGGGCGATCTGATGGAGGAGGCTCATGGTGATGGGTGGTGTGAGTATTTGGTGATGCGTTGATTTGACCCCGGCTCACTCGCCGACGTGTAGCATCACTTCTTCCACATACTTGCGGTGGTTGGCGAGGCGCGGCACCTTGTTTTGGTTGCCAAACTTGCCTCGTGCACGCATCCAGCGGTGGAAGGTGCCTTTGGGTACCGCTCGGAGCAGCAGGCGTTGGAGGGCCATACCCTTGAATCGCTTGGCTTCGTAGTCCGAGTTGATGCGCTGTAGGGTTTCGTCGAGTACTTGGTTGAACTGCTCCATGTCGGAGGGGGGGCGCTCGAATTCAACGACCCACTCGTGACCGCCCTTGCTTTTCCCACCACCAAAATAAATGGGTGCGGCAGTGTACTCCGATACTGCTGCATCCATCTGTAGACAAGTTTCGGCGAGGGCTTTGTCAGTATCTCCAACCATCACTTCTTCTCCGAACGCATTGATAAACTGCTTGGTACGGCCCGAAATGCGGAAGCAGTGTGGATAGCGGCGGGTAAACACTACCGTGTCGCCAGGCTGGTAGCGCCACAGGCCGTTGTTGGACGAAATCATGATGGCATAGTCCTTACCGAGTTCTACATCAGGTAGTTGCACCGTTTTCGGGTGGTCTTTTTCCCATTCTTCCATCGGCACAAACTCGTAGAACACGCCGTTGTCCATCAGCAGGAGCATATCGTGCTGGGCCAAGTCGCACTGCGCGCCGAAGTAGCCTTCGGAGGCGTTGTAAATTTCCTGATACACGAAATCCTCGCTGGGAATCAACTCTTTGAACGTGCGGCGGTATGGCTCGAAACCCACGCCGCCGTGCATGTAGGCTTGCAGGTGGGGCCACACTTCGAGCATATTTTGTTTGCCCGTTTTTTCCAAGATGAGGCGGAAGAGCACAATGATCCAAGTAGGTACTCCGCCAAACATTACCACGTCGTCTTCCTTGCTGGTGATGTCGGCGATTTGCTCCAGTTTCTTTTCAAAATTGGATTGAAGCACCACCTCCAAATCGGGCGTGTAAAACGAGCGGCCAATGGCCGGCATGTGGTGGGTGAGCAGTGCGCTTACGTCGCCGTAGTGGGTTTTGGGGTAATCGGCCAGCGGCTCAAAACTGCCCGACATGACGAGGCTTTTCCTGCGGAAAATCTCCATGTCCGGCTTATTGTGGTAGAGTAGTGCCAACGAATCCCAACTCCCAGCGATGTGGCAGCCAAACATGTTGGCATATGGCACAGGGATGTATTTGCTCTTGTCGCTGGTGGTGCCACTGCTTTTGGAGTACCAGTTGATCTCGCCCGGCCAGAGTACATCCTGCTCGCCGTGCATCATGCGGTTGATGTAGCCTTTGATGCGCTCGTAGTCGTGTACCGGCACTGTGCGGGCAAAATCGTCAGCGTTTTTGATCTCGGCAAAATTGTATTTTCGCCCAAACTCGGTGTCGCGGGCCGTGTCCAGTAAGGTGCGCAACCAGCGCTCTTGCGCTTCCTCGGGGTGCTGCATATACCGCTCAATGCGCTTCATGCGTAGCGAGAGGTACTTTTTGAACACTTGATTGACCATCCATTTCATAAGCAAAACCGGTTGTTTCGGCAGCAAAGTTAAGAAATTGAGAAGTTCTGATTCATCGAAGAAGCCCGTATTCGAGCCAAAGTTGCGCGCCGAAGAAGATAACCCACAAATCTCTACTGTGTCAGCAAACCCTTTTTCCTGACTTTTGCCAGTCACAAAATTTTTTAATTGAGACTTATGACACCACACATTACCGTCCGCCCCGCTACCGAAGCCGACATTCCCGCCATCCATGCCCTGATGTACGAACTGGCGGTGTACGAAAACTCGCCCGAATCGGTGGAGACCAGCCCGGAGGAATACTTAGAGGATTTCCGCCGAGGCACTTTCGAGAGCCGTGTGGCCGAGATGGACAGCCGGGTGGTGGGCATGACCCTCTTTTTTATGGCCTACTCCTCCTGGCGCGGCAAGATGCTATACCTCGACGATTTCGTGGTGACCGACTCCTGCCGCCGCTACGGGGTGGGCCAGCTGTTGTTCGACGATTTTCTGGCCGAAGGCCGCCGTCGTGGCTGCCGCTTGGTGAAGTGGCAAGTGCTGGACTGGAACGAGCCGGCCATCAACTTTTACCGAAAAAACAAAGCAGAAATCGAGACGGGCTGGTGGAACGTGAAGATGTTTTTGGGGGCGGTTGATGAGGGTTTATGAGGTTGATGAGGGTTTATGAGGTTGATGAGGTTGATGAGGTTGATGAGGTTGATGAGGTTGATAGGGGAGTCTGGTTATCAACCTCATCAACCTCATAAACCCCCATCATTTGAAGGCTTTAAATAGCCCCATAAAAATGGCGAGCCAGATGAGGCCCTTGATGAGAAAAAACAAAAATCCGGCTACACCAATTTTGCGCAGCCAATCCTTCCAGTTCTTTTTTTCCATGTTCAGTAGCAGTTTTGACGGCTTCGGAGCGGAATAAGCCCTTCGCCCAGTAACGAGCAGTCATTTTTGCGTTCTACAGGCTCAAAACCGATTGCTCATGCAACAGTACACACTTTCGGCACTTTACGCCGCCATCTTCCTCGTGTTTTCCATCTCAGCCTGCAAGCACGACCCACTCATTGACCCCATTGGCCTTGGCCCCATTGACCCGCCCACGAGCGGCGCGGTGTGCAGCCCCGATACAGTGTATTTTCAAAATCAGGTGCTGCCCATCCTGATTTCCAACTGTACCCAGAGCGGCTGCCACAACGCCCAAGACCGCGAAAAGGACGTGGTGCTCGATTCGTACCAAAACCTGATGAATACGGTGGAAAAAGTGAGCAGCACCGACTGGAACAAGAACGAATTGATGAAAGTCATCCTCGAAACCGACCCTGACGACCGGATGCCGCGCCCGCCCAGTCTGCCGC
>JAYSUY010000065.1:0-6573 GCA_043718855.1 Saprospiraceae bacterium
TCGGCAACTACGTGCAGATCATGCTGCTCAAACTGCTCCAACGGGCCGGCCACCAGCCAGTAGCCCTGCTGGGCGGAGCCACCGGGCGCATCGGCGACCCCAGCGGCAAAGACGCAGAGCGCGACCTGAAGAGTTACGACGAACTGGATCGCAACACCGCCCACCAAGCCGCCCAAATGAGGGCTTTGCTGGACTTCGATCCGGCTACGCCCAACCATGCGCTGATGGTAAACAACCTCGACCATTACCAGAACATGAACGTGCTGGCCTTCCTGCGCGATGTGGGCAAGTACCTGACGGTCAACTATATGATGTCGAAGGAAAGCGTACAGCGGCGTTTGGAGACTGGCATCTCGTTCACTGAGTTCAGTTACCAACTGCTGCAAGGCTACGACTTTGTGCTGCTGCGCCGCGAACACGGCGTGACCCTGCAAATGGGCGGCTCCGACCAATTTGGCAACATCACCGCCGGGGTGGAGTTGAGCCGAAAAATAGACGACGAGAAGGTGCACGCCATCACTACGCCGCTGCTCACGAAGGCCGATGGCACCAAGTTCGGCAAAAGCAGCACGGGCAACATCTGGCTCGACCCAACGCTCACCACGCCCTACCGCTTCTACCAGTTTTGGCTCAATGCCGACGACAGCGACCTGCCCAAATACCTGCGCTACTTCTCCCTCAAAAGCCGCGAGGACATCGAGGCCCTCGAAGCCAACAGCACGGCACAGGAAATGAAGCGGGTGTTTGCCGAAGAAATCACGGTGCGCATACACGGACAGCAGGAGTTCGACAAGGTGCTGGCGGTGTCGCAACTGCTCTTCGACCCCAAGGCTGGCCCCGATACCCTGAGCAGCCTCGATGCCCACACGCTGGCGCAGGTGGCTGACGAAATCCCCTCGCCACAGGTGCCGCTCGCGGTGCTCGACGGCAGTGTGGACCTCCTCGATTTCCTATCGGAAAAAACCAACATCCTGCCCAGCCGCAGCGAAGCCAAAAAAGCGATTCAGAACAACGCCATTTCCATCAATAAGGTGAAAATCAGCGATTTGAATGCTATGCCAACCGCCGCTGACTTGCTGCACGGGCGGTTTTTGATGGTGGAAAATGGCAAGAAAAACAAGTTTTTGGTACAGTTCGGGTAGGGTTGATGAGGTTGATGAAGTTGATGAGGGTTGATGAGGTTGATAACACGACATGCCCCTCATCAACCTCATCAACTTTATCAACCTCATCAACCCTCATCACCACCACCATCTTTTTTATGAAATATTTGCTACTCCTCCTCACCCTGCTCGCCTCGCCGCTCGCCGCCCAGCACATCACCACCGACGACACCTCGCAGAATGCTGGCAAAGTAGAATGGACACCTCGCATGATTGAGTTTGACTCCACACTGGCCTACGGTGTGCCAGTGACCCGCGATTTTGTGGTGAAAAACTGGAGCAAGGAAGACTTGTTGCTCACTAAAATTCGCACCGGTTGTACCTGTACCACAGTGGATTATACCCAAACTGCCATCCCCCCAAACAAGGGCGGCATTGTGCGCGTCACCTACGATGCCCAAAAAGAAGGCGACTTCTACCGGGTCATCAGCGTCACCACCAACTTTGATCCGGCACAACCCGTTGCGCTGATTTTGAAGGGTACGGTGACGAAAATGTGAGTATCCCGGAACTGTGTTCCGGGCGTGTCTCAGTAGGATTTGCCAACAAACAGCCGGAACGGAGTTCCGGGATACATACCACATCATGCCCAATATTTTTAGATTAAAAAACTGCGTCGCGCTCCTCGTCTTGCTCAGCATCTTCGCCTGTACACCACCTGAACTTTCCCAAAAAGAAATCCAGAAAGGTGAAGTGAACATTGACCTGCGCAACCGGGAAGTGCAGCAAGTGTACCGGCTTCGCGACCAGCACAAAACCGATAGCCTCGTCATGTTGCTGCAATCGAAGGAAGCCACCCTGCGCTACCTTGCGGCGCTGTCGTTCGCCTCTGTGCGTGACACGTTGGCCATTGCCCCGCTGGCCGTGCTCCTGGCCGATCAGGTGGAGGATGTGCGATTAGCCGCCGCTTTCGCACTGGGTCAGATCGGTCATCTAAAATGCGAAAAGCCACTGATTGAGGCGTTTATGTCGGGCGACAGCACCTCTGAACACCAGATGTTCAACACACTCGTACTCGAAGCCGTTGGCAAATGCGGCACGGCTGCTACGTTGAAAAACATCGCTTCCGTCACCACCTACAAGCCCAGCGATACCCTGCTGATGCTCGGTCAGTGCCGCGCCGTGTTCCGTTTTTCGCAGCGCAAAATCATCGATCCGCTTGGCACCGCCCGCATGGTGTCGGTGGCCGCCAACGAGCGGATGCCCGCTCCAGCCCGACTGGTGGCCGCCCAATATTTGGCCCGCGCCCGCGATGTCGCGCCCGATAGCACGCAGGCCCGGCAATTGGCCCTCGGTTTTGTCCGCACGGTAGGCCAGCCCGAAGTCCGCATGGCGTTGGCGACGGCTTTGGGGAAATCCAAGACAGCAGCAGCCTTCGATATTTTGTCCAAAACCCTGGTTACGGAGCAGGATTGGCGGGTGCAATGCAACATGCTCAAGGCACTGGCGAAGTTCGACTACGACACGGTGCGAGGCTTGGTGCAGCCGTTCATCTTCAACACCAACCCGCAACTGAGCCGCACTGCTGCCGAATTTTTTATCGAAAATGGCAACTACAATGACCGCGACTACTACTGGCGCATTGCCCAGACGAACATTGGGCTGCCGATGGCGGTAAAAATCGCGCTCTTCCATGCCTCCAATCGACTGCTCACCAATTCATCGGAGCCGGAGTCGAAGGAATTTGTGAACTACCGGTTGCACGAATTTTTTCAGCAAAGCAAAAACGCCTACGACCGCGCTGCCTGCCTCTCGGCACTGGCCGAGTACGGCTGGCAGTACCGCTGGATACACGATCGGGGCTTCACCGATCCCAGCCCTGCGGTGAAAACGGCTGCTGCGGAAGCCATCCTGAAAATTTTGAAAAAGCCCAATTTCTACGGGGCCTTCGGAGAGGGAGCCAAAGGGGTACGCCGCGAATTGTACTACTACCTCCGCGAAATCACCTCCTCTGGCGACGCGGGCATGATCGCCGCTGCATCCGATGGCTATCGGGTGGAGGCACTGAATTACAAGACGTTACGAGATTCTCTGCGCACTGAGAACCTCCAACTCGCGCTCAACAAACTCAAAATGCCCCGCGACATTGAGGCTTACGTTGAGTTGGATTCTGCCATCGCGTACTTTGCAGAACGCCCTGCCGCTGCGCCCTATCAACCCGGCTGGAACCACCCGATCAACTGGGAACGCCTGAAAGTGGTGACCCAAAAAACAGAGGTGACCATCGAAACGGCAAAAGGAAAAATCGTGCTGGAACTGTACACCCAGTGGGCACCTGGCACGGTGTCGAGTTTCTTGGAATTGGTGGGGTCGAACTACTACAACGGCAAAAATTTCCACCGCATCGTACCCAACTTCGTGTCGCAAGGCGGTTGCCCACGTGGCGATGGTTACGGGGCTGAAGATTTCACCCTTCGCACCGAAATTGGCCTTGCTTGGTACAATTCCGAGGGCTATGTGGGCATGGCTTCGGCTGGTGCTGATACCGAGGGGACGCAGTTTTTCATCACCCACTCGCCCACACCGCATCTGGATGGCCGCTACACCATTTTTGGAAAAGTAAAATCGGGCATGGACGTGGTGGCCCTGTTGCAGCCCGGCGATGTGATGGACAAGGTGACGGTGGATTACAAGAGTTGAGGGTCACTGACCGTCATTGGCCATTTCGTTACGGTGGCAGCAAAATGACCAATGACGAAATGAACAATGCGCAGTGGCCATCAAAGCCGCTTTCAAAGAACTGCATTCCCCAAAATCTGCATCGCTCCTTCACGAGCCGTGCGTAACATGAGTCAGTAAGGCAAAGGTAACATTGGACATCAGGCAACTGACTCAACTTTTACCCGCCATCCCGGTTAAGCAGCAGACATTTACCGCTATGGAAGAAAAAGAACCTGCCCGCCCCAAACTCAGCCGCGAAAGCCTTCGCGAAGCCCTCAAAATTTTCGAGTACATCCGCCCCTACCAGCGGCAGTTCATTTTTGGGCTGTTCCTGCTGTTCCTCGGTAGCACCGTTTTTTTAGTGTTCCCCAAAATCATCGGCGAGATGCTCGACGTGGCTCAGGGCAAGGTGCGTGAGGACATTGACCTGCGGCAAATCGGGATTTGGTTGGTCGCAATACTTGTCTTTCAGGGCATTGTGTCGTACCTCCGAGTGATGATGTTCGCCCAGGTGAGCGAACGCGGCACCGCCGACATCCGCTCCGCGCTGTACCGGCGGCTCATCTCGCTGCCCATCGTTTTTTTTGAAAAAAGTAGAGTAGGGGAGTTGGTTAGCCGCCTCACCAACGACGTGGAAAAACTCTACAACACCTTCTACTTCGTGCTCGCCGAGTTCCTGCGCCAGATCATCATCTTGGTGGGCGGCATCGGGGTGCTGTGGTGGATGTCGCACCGGCTGGCCCTCGTGATGCTCGCTACTTTTCCGGTTATCGTGGTGGGCGCGATGCTCTTTGGCCGCTGGGTGCGCAAACTCTCCAAACTGCGGCAAGACAAGTTGGGCGAGACCAACACTATCCTCGACGAGACCTTGCAGAGCATCCACGCCGTGAAGGCTTTTACCAACGAACTATTTGAGGGTCAACGCTATACCCGCTCCAACTACGAAGTGGTGGGCGTTTCGATGCGCTACGCACAGGGGCGGGCGGTGTTCGCGGTGTTCATCATCACCATGCTGTTCGGGGCCTTGTTTTTTGTGATCGGCTATGGGATGTACATGGTGCAGACGGGCCAAATCACGGCGGGCGAACTTATCGCGTTTGTGACGTACACGGCCATCATCGGGGGCAGCATCGCCAGTTTGGGCAATTTTTACACTGAATTAGTGGGCGCAGTGGGTGCTACGGAGCGCATCCGAGAGATACTGAAATCGCCGAACGAATTAGAAAGCCGGGTGCGGGGTGATGTGCAGGCGGGCCGTTTGAAGGGCAATATCTCGTTCGAGGACATCCAGTTTTCTTACCCCACCCGCGCCGACGTGGAGGTGCTGAAAGGGGTGAGTCTGAATATTCCCGCAGGGCAAAAAGTGGCCCTCGTGGGGCAGAGCGGGGCGGGCAAATCCACCATCATGCAGTTGCTGCTGCAATTCCACTTCCCCACGTCGGGGCAAATTCGGGTGGACGGCCACGACCTCTACGACTACGACCTGACTTCTTACCGCCACAATTTTGCCATTGTGCCACAGGAAGTTATCTTGTTTGGCGGCACCATCCGGGAAAATATTTTGTACGGAAAACCCGACGCTACGGAGGCTGAAATTATTGACGCGGCCCGCCAAGCCTACGCTTGGGATTTCATCTCGACTTTCCCTGAAGGTCTGGAAACGGTGGTGGGCGAGCGCGGCATCAAACTCAGCGGCGGGCAGCGGCAGCGCATCGCCATTGCGCGGGCCATTCTCCGCAACCCCAGCATCCTGCTGCTCGACGAGGCTACGTCGTCGCTGGATGCCGAGTCGGAAAAATGGGTGCAGGAGGCCCTCAACAACCTGATGCAAAACCGAACGAGCATCATCATCGCCCACCGGCTGGCTACTGTCCGCGATGTGGACTGCATTTATGTGCTGGAAGGCGGGCGCATCGTGGAGCAGGGGACGCACGAGGCACTGTCGGCGATGGAGCACGGGGCGTATTCGAGTTTGGCGAAGTTGCAGTTTGAGCGAGGGAAGAACGACCTAATCAGTTCGGCGGATGCTCTCCGTTTTTTACCAGCAGCAAACGCAGGTTGAGCAAATCGGGCCGGTTGAGGTGGAGGGTTTCCACTGTGGCTCGCCCCGTGGGAGAGATTCCGACGATGCGCAAGCCCGAAGGCTCCCAGGCAAAGTGTTCGTTCCAAATATCTTTTCTGGGGTGAAACAGGGGGACTTGTTGCTCAGAAACAGGGTCTTCTCCAACGACTTTGTTGCTTTTGTGGCCGTTGCAGCCGTTGCAAGCCAATGCCAGGTTGTCGAGGTCAGATGCGCCGCCCAAACTGCGCGGCACGATGTGCTCATCATCGAAAGGCGAGGGCGAATAGCGGCGCGGTGTCTTGCAGTATTCACAGAGAAAATTGGCGCGCAAGGCATTGGCTTGGCGCAACTTGGTGGATACCCGCTTAGGCATGGGCCGAGAGGCTGGTCAGACCCAATTGTTTCATCAAGGCATCCAACGAGACTTTCCTGATTTGGGAAAGTTCGATCAGGCTGGCTAAGCGGGCCACGTTTTTTGCCTCCATTTTTTGGAGCAGACCGAGCAGCGTTTGGTGGTCATCAGGAGTGATTTTTTCATCCTGCAACTGTGTGTAGAGGGTCTGGTAGATTTGGTGTTCGGCCTGGCTCAGGGCAGACTGGTTGATGTGGAGCAACAGTTCCGCCTCCCGTTCTGCCAGTGCAGGTACCTTGCGGCGTACCAGCATTTGCGACACTTCGCGCAGTATC
>JAYSUY010000641.1:0-4047 GCA_043718855.1 Saprospiraceae bacterium
GTTCGGCCCAAGCACTTGACCCAGACCTGAGCGGAGCGGACGCGCTTTTCGGTGTCTGTGTGAACCAGCGGACTTGAATTTCAGCACCATAGGTAAGGAGCCAGACCCAGCCAAGTTCGACAAGGGCATGCAGACCGTCGCGCTGCTGCTCGAAGGCCAGTTCTCCTCGGTGTTTGAGAATCGCCTGAGCGCCGAGATGCTGGCTGGGCTACAGCGGCTCGGTACCGAGTTCAAGCCAGTGAGCGAGCCTGGCCGGATGCTGCTGGTGAGCGATGGCGACGTGGCCGCCAATTTCGTGCGCGACCCCACGTTCTAACAGAAGGCAATACGCCCTTCCGAAGATATTACAACCTGTTAACCACCAGTGTTTTCGTCAATACGCCGTGATCTGTGCGCAGACTGACCTGGTATAGGCCAGAGGGAAAATCAGAAACGTTGAGGTGGAGCATTGGACTCAGAACATTAGACCGCTGCCACACCATACGGCCTTGCGCATCGAACACCGTCAACATACCGCCGCTTTCACCCAATCCTTCTATCCAGACCTGCACCTCGGTCGTCGCCGGGTTGGGAGTTAAAATGAACGATAAACGATGAAGTATGAACGATGCTTCGTCCGCGCTCTGCTCGTTCATAGTTCCTCGTTCCTCGTTCCTCGTTTCTGGTGTCGTCCCGCAACTCACCGTGACCGTGAACGCGCACGTCTGGGTCAAGCCGCTGTTGTCGGTAGCCTTCCAGATGTTGGTCGTCACGCCCTGCGAGAAATTAGCCCCGCTTGCCAGACCGCTCAGCAGGATGTTGGAAGCGATTCCGCAATGGTCTGACGCTGTTGGGTTTGCATACGCCACAGTCGCGCTGCACGATGGGCCGCTATCCGTCACCGCGATGTTGCTGGGGCAAGTGATCGTCGGCAACTGAGTGTCCGTCACCGTCATTGTGAACGAGCAGGTTTTGGTCAAACCTGCTCCGTCGGTGGCACGCCACACCACGACACTGACACCCTTTGGGAATGCCGAGCCGCTCGCCAAGCCGCTCTGCCTCACGACCGTAGGCGGGGGCATCATGCAGTTGTCTGTCGCCGTCGGCGTGGAGTAGTTCACCACTGCCGTGCAAAAACCCGCATCCGTGTTGAAGCTCTGGCTGCTTGGGCAGAGCGTGAAGGTGGGGGCTTCTGCATCGTTTATCGTCACACGGAACGAGCAGGTTTTGCTCAAGCCCACCCCGTCGGTAGCCTTCCAAACCACTGTCGTTTGGCCCTTCGGGAAAGCCGAGCCAGTGGCCAAGCCGCTCTGGATGGCCACCGATCCGCCTGCGCAATTGTCTGTAAACGTGGGTGTTATGTAATTTATGATGGCTGTGCAGATGCCCGCGTCAGCGGCTTTGGTCTGGTTGCCTGGGCATGCGATGGTCGGCGCTTGGGCATCGTTCACCGTCACGGTGAAGGTGCAGCGCTTGGTCAGGCCCACTCCGTCGGTGGCTTGCCAGATCACCGAGTTTGGCCCTTTGAGGAATACCGTGCCGCTGGCCTGACCGCTGAACAGCGCGGCTGTGGCCCCAGAGCAGTTGTCTGAAAATGTGGGACTTGCGTAGGTCACCACCGCCGTGCACTGGCCCGCGTCGGTATTTTTCACCACGTTGGGCGGGCAGGCGATGGCGGGCATCTGCGTGTCGTTCACCGTCACGGTGAACTGGCAGACGGCGGAGTTGCCCGCCGCGTCGGTGGATTTCCAACTCACCATCGTGGTGGTTTTGGCGAAGGCCGAGCCGCTGGCCGTATTGGCCGGGCTGGTGCGCGTGAGGAAGGCACCGGGGCAATTGTCTGCAAACGTGGGGCTTGCGTAGGTCGTCACTGCGCTGCACTGACCGGGGTCGGTGTTTTTAGAAATGCTGGTCGGACACACGATGCTGGGGTTTTCCATGTCCGTCACCGTCACGGTAAACGAGCAGGTGGCGGAGGTCTCGGTACACGAGTTGGTCGCCGTTACAGTCACAAGGGTGTTGCCTTTGCCGAAGGTTGCGCCGCTTCCAGTGCCACTGCTCGTTCCGTTGGTCGCGCCTGTGAAGACGTAGATGAGCACAGGGACGGGCGTACCAGTGGACAACAGGCTGTAATTCACCGCCGCCGCACAAGTGTTCGATGCGGTGCTGGCCGTCACCGGGCTGCTTGGGCAGTCCATGAAACTCGGTGAGGTGCTGGCTGCATCGCCCGTGATGGTCCAGCCCTTGGTTCCGGTCAGTGTGCTCCGCACGGCGACTGCGCTGGTGGTGTAATGCCGACCCGCCGCACCGAGCGTTCGGCCCGAAGGTGTGGCGGGGTTGGCGGCCCAGCCGTTGAGCGTGGTCGAGTAGTTGAGGCAGTCCATGCCGCAGTTGTTCAGCATATTGTTCATGCCTACCAAGGGGTTCAAAGTCCAAGTGCCCAAGGGTTGGTTGAACGAGCTGGCTCCATTGAACATGCCATTCATGTTCCTTACTGCCGCGGTGTTCCAAACATCGATGGGCTGGTTGAACGAAGTGGCTCCGGCGAACATAGAAGCCATGGCCGTCACCGCCGCCGTGTTCCAAGTGCCGATGGATTGGTTGAACGAACTGGCTCCATTGAACATACCGTTCATGAACGTCACCGCCGCCGTGTTCCAAGTGCCGATGGGCTGATTGAACGAACTGGCTCCTTGGAACATGTTCCCCATGCCCACCACCGCTGCCGTGTTCCAAGCGCCGATGGGCTGGTTGAACGAAGTGGCTTGTTGGAACATACCACCCATGCCCACCACTGCTGCCGTGTTCCAAGCACCGATGGGCTGGTTGAACGAAGTGGCTCCAGCAAACATAATGCTCATGTTAATTACCGATGCCGTATTCCAAGCGCCGATGGGCTGGTTGAACGAACTGGCACTGGCGAACATAAAAGTCATGTCCGTGACTGTAGCCGTATTCCAAGCGCCAATGGGCTGGTTGAACGAACTGGCTCCGGCGAACATATTGCTCATGTTTGTCACTGCCCCAGTGTTCCAAGCACCGATGGGCTGGTCGAACGACGTGGCTTCGGCGAACATACCGCTCATGTTCGTCACAGCCGAAGTATTCCAAACTCCGATGGGCTGGTTGAATAAAGGGGCTCGGTTAAACATGGCAAACATATTCGTCACGGCCGCTGTGTTCCAAGTACTGATGGGCTGATCGAACGAACTGGCATCGGAGAACATAGCACCCATGTCCGTTACTGCGGAGGTGTTCCAAGTACCGATGGGCTGGTTGAAGGAGCTGGCAAAGGCGAACAGATAGCCCATGTTCGTCACCGTCGCCGTATTCCAAGTGCCAATGTTGCTTGGGCCATTCAAAGCGGCGCATTCACTAAACATGCCAAACATACTGGCGACACCGCTCAGATTCGGCACATCGGTAGCAGTGATGTTCAGGTTCGCACAACCATTGAAGGCGTACTCCATCGAGGTCCAAGCAATGGTGCCCCACTGTTTCACGTCCAAGAGTTTTAGCCGGTCGCCGTCGAAATTGAAAAAAATGCGGGGAAAATCGCCTTTGATGCGCAGGGTGTAGGTGCCCGCTACAAGGTAGTCGTGCGTCGCATCAGCCGTCAGGCCCGTATCGTCGTAGAGGCCGTCATTGTCCCAGTCCACGTCGTAGTTGTAGCCCATGCCCGTGGCCGGGATGGTGAAAGAGGTGCTGTTGGATGTGCCGAGGTTGTCGGTTTGCACCGTGATGATGAAAGCGCTGGCTTGCGCACGGACCACACTGGATGGGCAGAGCGTCAGCACAGTCAGCAAGAGGAACGTCCAAATGCTGGTGACGGGCAGTTTCGACGGGGTAGCGGAAAACATCAGAGAGGTGTTCATAAAAATAGCGGGTGGTGGTTCAGAAGCGGTGTCGCGCTGCACGTTTTTGGGGAAAGGATGGGCAAAAGTAGGAAGAAGTGTTTGGGCGGGAAATCGGTGTTTTAGATTGTTTTGTCGTAATAACTTAGCACCCTTGCCCACCATACAGTATTGGAAAACGGATGAAACGGATTGACCAGATTTGAACGGATTT
>JAYSUY010000642.1:0-4046 GCA_043718855.1 Saprospiraceae bacterium
CGAGGCGCGATTCGGTGATTTCGGCCTGCTTGGTCTGGGTGTCGAGTTTGCGGAGTTGGGTGCGGAGGTCGTCGTCAAAAATTTTGAGCAGCAAGTCGCCCTTGCGGACACTGCGGCCTTCGGGCAAGTTGAGCGACACGACGCGCCCGCTCGCTTCGGGGTGCAGTTCGGTCTCTTCGGCGGGGAGCAGGGTGCCGCTGGCGGTCACGTTCTCGGTGAGCGCACTGGGCTTAGCGATGAAGCCTTCGACGGCTGTGACGCTTAATCCAGCACTCACTTTTTGTGCTCCGGGTGCCGTATTTTCTTTTTTAGGCTCTGTTTTTTCGCAGGAAACCAGCAGCAGCAGTGCGGCGAGGGGCAGTAGTTGAGAATAGTTCATGGTGCAAAGTTTCAATAGGTGCAAGACCTGCGCAAGAAACGGGATTTGGCGGCTTGGGTTCTCGTTTGGGCATAAAAAAACCCTCACGAGGAGGGTTCATGGTCGTTGGTTATTGGTACTTAGTTGTCAGTTATTAGGCACAAACTAAGAACTAACACCTGAGAACCGACAACTAACTCACCGTTTTTTCGCTGCGCAGACTGTTGAACGGGCGCATCTCTTCACCGAGCCAGTCAATGTTCCACTCGTCCACATGAATCACCTGCTTGGCTTTCCGAGTGATGCGGCGACGGAGGTAAGCGATGGCCAAACGGGGAGATTTGTACCAGATTCGGCGGAATTTGTTGGTGGTGGGACGTGACATGGGAATAAAATTTTGGATGATTAGAAAAACAGGCTGTTGCCTGATAGTGTGCTGATTTAAAACAAATTAACGAGGGTTCGAGCAGAAAAGTTTTATTTTAACCTACCTTTTTGTGTTAAAATTGCCAAGTGTCGGACATCCGTCAAAAAGGGGCGAATCAAAAAACGCTGTGTACTTTTGACCCAACAAAACGTGTGCCTGACCGCTGTTTCCTAACTATGCAGACGGCAGGTTGCCCATAAAAGGTTGAGTATTTTTTGAAAAAACATGAGCGAAACCCTATCCATCGTTATCCCGGCCTACAATGAAGAACGCACCATCCACCGCATCCTCGACAAGGTGAAGGCCGTCGATCTCGTCGGTGGGCTGCAAAAAGAAATCATCATCACCAACGATTGCTCTCGCGATGACACCGAAGGGGCCATCCGCCGCTACATGGAGGCCAACCCGCAACTCAACATCCAGTACTGCAAGCACGAGGTGAACCAGGGCAAAGGCGCGGCACTGCACACGGGCATTCAACATGCTACAGGTCAGTACATTATCATCCAGGATGCCGACTTGGAGTATGACCCGGCGGAGTACAACATCCTGCTGCGCCCGATGCTCGATGGCAGTGCTGATGTGGTGTTCGGCTCGCGCTTCATGGGCGGCAGGCCCCACCGCATCCTGTTTTTCTGGCACAGCATCGGCAACAAGTTCCTCACCTCGGTCTCCAACGTGTTCACCAACCTGAACCTGACGGACATGGAAACTTGCTACAAGATGTTCCGCACCGACCTGCTGCAAGGGTTGCACCTGAAAGAAAAACGCTTCGGTTTCGAGCCAGAAGTGACGGCCAAAATCAGCCGAGTGCCGGGGGTTCGAATCTACGAGGTGGGCATTTCGTACTACGGGCGCACTTACGCCGAAGGCAAAAAAATCGGCGCCAAGGATGGTTTCCGGGCCATTTACTGCATTTTGAAGTACAACCTCTGGGCGAAGCGGTAGCCGCTCATGATAAATCTCCTCGCTCCACTCCTCTACCGCGAACTGATCAAAATCGCGGAACACCCCGACTGGTCGCCCCGCGAGCAGGTGCTGGCGTTGGCGAGCCTCATGGAGCGGATGTTTCTTGAGGCCACCAAGCAGGAGCAGATTGCATTCAGCAGCCTGTTTGCCCGCATCAGTTATGTGGGTCATCAGTTTCATTTTCAAGAAGATACGCTGCGCAGGGTGCATGGTTTCCGGTTGGCCTCCAAGCGGGTGCGCGGCGGGCAAGCGGCTACGGTGGCTGCCGTGCAACTGGGTCTGCGAGCGGTAGCCGAGTCGGTGCTGCTGATGACGGGGGAGGAGGGGCCGGAGGAGGTGGTGAGGTGGAATGTGGGCGCCGACCCCGGCCCCTCCTCTGGCACAACCCCTCCCCCGACCCCTTCTCCGCCAATGGGCGGAAGGGGGGACAAGTTGCCCACCACGACAAACAACGATACTTCCACTGATGGTGCCGTGAGCAATGTCTCGGTCGGTATCTCGTCCCCCCTTCCGCCCATTGGCGGAGAAGGGGTCGGGGGAGGGGTTGAGTTGGGAGAGGGGCAGGGCCTCACTTGGCTCCGCTCCACCCGCCTCCTCGCCCTTCGCGACGACCCTGACCGCAACTGCTTGATTGCCAGCGATGAAGCAAACCCCGACCACCCCATCCGCGTCCGCTACGGGCTGCCGGAGCGCAACGAAAATTTCATGCCCACCATCCAAGTCATCCGCAAGGTGTTCGGCTTCCCGGTGGCGCTCAACCTGCTGGATGTGGACATTGACCCGGCTGGCGACTACCGCCCCCGCGCCATCGTAGTGGAGCCGGACTACTTGGTGGACGTATCGACCATCGCCGAGTGTTTCAAGGACACGGGGCCAGAACCCTACGCGCATCTGGTGAAAAAATTTCTGCCCTACGAAACCACCGAGGCCATGCTGCTGGGCAACATTGCCAACTTTTTCCTCGACCGTCTGCTCAACGAACCCTCGGCGGAGTGGCAGTCGCTGTTCCGCGAAACGTTCCAGATTTACCCCTTCGCCTACGCGCCGATGACCGACGCGGAGGTGCGCAGCGTTTCAGGCAAAGCCCAGAAACACTACGTCAACCTGAAAAATATGGCTTCGGGTGGCCTCGCCAAGCAAGGCATCGAGCCGGAGGATTGTGTGCTGGAACCCACTTTTTTCAGCGAACAATACGGCATTCAGGGCCGCTTGGATTTGTTTTACCGCACCGATGAGCGGGCGGCCATCGTGGAGTTGAAAAGCGGAACGCCTTTTAAACCAAACAGTTACGGCATCCAGCGCAGCCATTTTACCCAAACCCTGCTGTACGACCTACTGGTGCGTTCGGTATTTGGCCACGCCACCGACCCGGCCAAGTACATCCTGTACTCGGGCGTGGATGTGAATCACCTACGCTTTGCGCCTACCGTCGCCCCGGAGCAGTGGGAGGCCCTGCAAGTGCGCAACCAACTGGTCGCGTTGGAGCGGTTGCTAACTAAAATTAAGCCGGGCGACGAGTCGGTGTCGGTGTTCGGGCGGTTGCGGGCTTCCAATGGTCAGGGCTTCATGGAGCGCGATTTCGCACAGTTCGAGGCAGCGTACACGGGGCTGTCGGCTTTGGAGAAAAAATACTTCAACGCCTTCACGGGCTTCATCGCCCGCGAGCACTGGCTGGCGAAGGTGGGCGAAGAAAACACGGACTCGCTCAGCGGACACGCCAGTCTTTGGCGCGGTACCTTTGATGACAAACAACAGGCATTCAGCATTTTAAGTCACCTCGAAATCGCCGAAAATCGCGCCGACCAGCCGGAGCCGTGCATCATTTTCCGAAAAACCGACCACACGAACCCACTCGCCAATTTCCGCGTGGGCGACATCGCGGTGCTGTACCCAGCACTGGAAGACACGGACACGGTGCTGCACCACCAGGTCATCAAATGCACCATCACGGAACTCGCCGCCGACCACGTGACGGTGCAGCCGCGCTACCGCCAGTTTAACCTCAAACCTTTCGACACGGAGGGCCTGTGGCAACTGGAGCCGGATACAATGGACACGGGTTTTGCAGCGATGTATCGGGGGCTGTTGGAGTGGGCGGGGGCGAGTGTGGAGGTGAGGAGGAGGGTGATGGGACTTGTCAACCCCACCCCCGACCCCACCCCCGATGGGAGGGGAGGCGAGATGTCCACCGAAGCAAAGATTTTTGAGAAAGCCCCGGAATATGTCTCGGTGGGCATCTTGGAGGACATCTCGTCTCCCCTCCCGTTGGGGGAGGGGCCGGGGGTGGGGTTG